>JANQUM010000345.1 GCA_030731175.1 Spirosomataceae bacterium | reverse complement strand
GATAATTTTGGTGGAATTGCCCCAATTTTACTTCCGATGCTAATTGCCGGAATGGGATTAGTATTCTCTGCAATTAGTACATTTTTCGTGCGAGTTAAAGATGATAAAGGGGACGTTCAGGCGGCTCTCAACATCGGAAACTGGGGTTCAATCGCTTTGACGGCTCTTGGTTCGTATCCTTTAGTATTGTACATATTGCCAGAAAACATGAACATTCGTGGCGTTGAGTTTACAAGCATGGATGTTTTCTACTCAATCATTTTAGGTTTAGTAGTAGGTGCAATAATGTCTTACGTGACAGAATATTACACCGCAATGGGCAAACGTCCGGTTCAGTCGATTGTAAACCAATCTTCAACTGGACACGCAACCAATATTATTGGTGGTTTATCGGTGGGAATGGAATCAACCGTGATCCCAACAATTGTTTTAGCGGCTGGAATCTATTTATCTTACGAATTTGCCGGATTTTACGGAGTTGCTATTTCTGCCGCGGGTATGATGGCAACAACTGCTATGCAATTAGCGATTGATGCTTTCGGTCCAATTGCCGATAACGCAGGTGGAATTGCCGAAATGAGTGGAATGCCAAAGGAAGTCCGTGAAAGAACTGACACCCTTGATGCCGTTGGAAACACAACTGCGGATGCCGGAAAAGGCTTCGCAATTGCTTCGGCTGCTTTGACGGCTCTTGCATTATTTGCCGCTTTCGTTGGTCTTTCGGGAATTTCTTCAATTGACATTTACAAAGCCGACGTCCTTGCCGGATTGTTTGTTGGAGCAATGATTCCGTTTATTTTCTCTTCGCTTGCCATTGCTGCCGTAGGACGTGCCGCCATGGAGATGGTGGAAGAAGTTCGTCGTCAATTCCGTGAAATTCCAGGAATAATGGAAGGAACAGGAAAACCTGAATACGACAAATGCGTTGATATTTCTACAAAAGCGTCGATTCGTGAAATGGTTGCTCCGGGTCTTATTGCCTTGATTTCTCCAGTTGTAATTGGTTTTGCATTCGGTCCTGAAGTATTAGGTGGAATGTTGGCTGGTGTTACCGTTTCTGGTGTATTGATGGGAATTTTCATGAACAACGCCGGCGGAGCTTGGGATAACGCCAAGAAATCTTTCGAGAAAGGTGTTTTAGTGAATGGCGTAATGGAATACAAAGGTTCTGAGCCGCACAAAGCAGCCGTAACTGGCGATACCGTTGGAGATCCTTTCAAAGATACTTCTGGCCCTTCAATGAATATTTTGATTAAATTAATGTCAATCGTTTCGTTAGTTATTGCACCTCACATTGCGGTAAATTCTAACGAAAACGTAGAGGACGTTACCATCGAAATTGAAGAAGTTGTTGAAATGCCCGTTACAGAAAGCGTCGCAAAAACGCTAACAAACGGAATTTCTCTAAATTTCATGAAAGGCGGAATAGAAGATTCATTAATTGAATTTATCGAAGACGATTCAAAAGATGCTGGTAAAGAAAACTGGTTCAACTTTCAGAACCTGAATTTTGATTCAGGAAGTACCGTAATCGACCAAAGCACCATGCAGGAAGTAACAAATATTTACGAGATATTGAATGCTTACCCTAATGTTGCAATCAAAGTTGGTGGCTACACTGATAATACAGGAAACGCTGCAAGCAACTTGAAACTATCTTCCGACCGTGCAAGTGCCGTGAAGAGCGTATTGATTGCGAAAGGCATTGCTGAATCAAGAATAGAAGCAGAAGGTTACGGGGACGCTCATCCCGTTGCATCAAACGAAACCGCGGAAGGTCAGGCTCAAAATCGCCGGATTGCCGTTAGTGTTCGTAAGAAATAAGCAAAAACTTAGTAAGAAAGCCCCGATTGAATCGTTCAGTCGGGGCTTTTTCTATTTAATAATCTTAAATTTGTGGTCAGTTTGACTTGGCGATTACCTACAAATCAAGTCTAATGCCTTCGTTCTTATATCATTAGTAAAAAATAATATGTCAAAAATACTAACCGGAATACAAGCAAGCGGCAAACCTCATTTGGGCAATTTGCTCGGGGCAATTTTACCGGCTGTCGAATTATCAAAAAAAGCTGAAAATACATCGTTTTTATTCATCGCCGATTTGCATTCGATGACGACCGTAAAAGATGCCGAAACGATGATTTCCAATACAAAAGCAGTTGCGAAAGTTTGGCTTGCCTGCGGTTTTGACCACGAAGCAAATTATATTTATAGGCAATCTCGGCTTGCAGGGTTTCACACAGAATTGATGTGGTATTTGAGTTGTCTCACGCCTTTTCCGATGCTGGCAAACGCTCATTCTTTCAAAGATAAATCAGATAGTTTATCAGACGTAAACGCTGGATTATTCACTTATCCGGTTTTGATGGCGTCGGATATTTTGTTGTACAATGCTGATTTTGTTCCGGTAGGAAAAGATCAAAAGCAACACTTGGAAATTACCAGAGATATGGCAGCAACGTTCAACCGAACTTACGGTGAATGTTTCGTAGAACCAAAATCTTTGATAAACGAAAGCGTAATGACTATTCCCGGCATTGACGGCCGGAAAATGAGCAAATCTTACGGCAACCACATTGATATTTTTCTTCCCGAAAAGGAGCTGTATAAAACTATCAAAAAAATAGAAACCGACTCTACACCGCTCGAAGAGCCGAAAAACCCTGATACTTGTCTTGTTTTTACTATGTATTCGCTGTTGGCTTCCGACGAGCAAATTGCCGAAATGAGAAATAATTACACAAATGGCGGTTACGGTTACGGTCACGCAAAAAAGGCGTTATTGGAAGTAATTCTTGATAGCTTTTCGGAGCAAAGAAAACAGTACGATTATTTCACTGCAAACGAAGGCGAACTCGAAGGAATCTTGCAAAAAGGCGAAGCAAAGGCGAAACTCATAGCCGAAGAAAATATCAGCAAAGCCCGTAAATTAATTGGCTTTGCGTAATGGAAAAACTCGCAGAACTTGACTTTGCTCTTTTTCTTTGGTTGAATAGTTTTCACAATGAATTCATGGATTCGGTGATGCTGATTATCACGCACCGATTGACGTGGATTCCGTTCTATGTGGTGCTACTCATCTACTTGTACAAACACGTTGAGCAAAAAAAACTCATAGTAATTGCATCAATAATTGTGGCAGTCGGGCTGGCTGATTTTGTTACTGCTGGCTTAATGAAACCCTTTTTTATGCGTTTACGCCCGTGCCATAATTACGAGCTAAGTGCTTTTATCCATGTTGCCGGAAAATGCGGCGGGAAATTTGGTTTTGCGTCGTCTCACGCTGCAAATACCTTCGCTCTTTTTGCGGCGTTATGGATGTGGTTGGGCTGGAAAAATAACTGGACAAAGTTCACGCTCGTTTGGGCATTGGTTGTTGGCTACAGCCGTATTTACGTTGGTGTTCATTATCCTGCTGATATAATAGTTGGGATTTTTGTAGGTTTGTGCACAGCCGTTTTTACTTATCAAATTACCAAAATGCTTCTCAAAAAAATATGAAAAACATTACGCTATTGTGTTGCTTACTTTTTAGT
>JANQUM010000344.1 GCA_030731175.1 Spirosomataceae bacterium | reverse complement strand
GGTGGTAATCTACGGTTGAACGTTGGCTCTGCATGCCAAAAATATTTTTGCTTTCCTTAAAACGCTTGATTGCAATGAGTTTCAAGTCGTAAATATCTTCAAAATCGATAGAGCCAATAGTACGTTCGAGGTAGCGTTCGGGCACTTCAATTTCAAGAATACTGACATCCTCTGATAAGTCGAACGATTCCACGACGCCTCGCATTTCCATTTGCTTTGCAAACATTTCGGCGGCGATTTCTTCGGGATTAAAAATGGTCTCAATACCGATGGATTCCAGTACCGTTTTGTGTAACGGGTTAATGGCTCGACCAATAATTCGCCGAGCATTTTGTTGTTTCAAAAGTGCGGTTGTGATAATAGAAGCACCCACGTCTTCGCCAATTGCTACCACAATAATATCCGCATCCCGAATGGGGAGCGAGTTCATTGAAGCCGGTTTTGACGTATCCATCGAAATGGTATGCGTAATACGATCCTTGAATTGTTCTGCAATTTCAAGGCGGCTATCGACGCCAAATACTTCGTGACCAATGGCGGTCAAACGAGTGGCAAGCGTTGAGCCAAAATTTCCTAAACCGATAATTATATATTTCATTGTGTTTTACCTTTCTAATACTCTCCCGGGCAGAGATGGCTTTAACAAAAAAGTGACTCTTCGTTACTGCCCCAAATGTCCTGCTTTTCTTGGGATTTGAAAAATTTCTTTTTGCCTGCCATCAATATAACGAAAAGTTTTTCCATCGTAATAACCGTCCTCTTCCAGCATAATCCGAATCGTTTTTTTCCATTCTTCCAATCGCACCGAAGCGTTTAGCTCAATAGAATACGCCGTATTTGGCCGCATTAGGTAATCTCCGGCACCGATGGTTTTACCTTGATTATCCCACATCCCGATTGTCGGGCCAGCGGCGTGACCATGAAACCCGATTGGGTGCGTGTAGATAACTCCATCGATACCTTCTTTTTTAGTTTGAGCAAGTGCGTTTTCTAAAATTTGATTTCCACTTAGTCCTACTTTGAAATTGTTGGTAAGTGCATCTTGCACGGCATTTCCTTGCTGATAAGCGGCCTTCAAATACGCAGGAATTTCGGTTTCGCCGGGGCGTAAAACGTAGGCGTGTTCTTGCTGATCGGTATTTAGGCGTAAATAGGTAATACCGAAATCGCAGTGCAGTAAGTCTCCCGCAAGAATTACTTGCTTATCGGGGCGTTTTGAGAAAGTGCGTAAATGGTCAAAGTTTTCGGGATCGTAGCGTTGTACATCTACTGTTGGGTGAAACCACGTATCTAAACCCAAATCGGTTACTTTTTGTCGCATCCACCACACTACGTCGTCGGTAGAAGTTACGCCCGGCTGAATCACCTTTTCAGAGAATGCTTCCTCGATAATTTGGTGAGAAATTCTGCCCAATTGTTCGTACAAAACCATTTCTTGGTCGGTACGGGTTTCCAGCCAACTCACCGCCAAATCTGCCGCCGAAACGATTTTCGACTTAAATTTTTCCGGCATCTTCGCCATCATTTCCCCGTGTTCGGTAAATGTCAAACCGTCTGCGTGAGCATAATATTTTGAGAAATTTAGCCCGATTTTCTTCGGGTTTTTCTGTTCAATTGCCGCCACCAGTGCATCCCACTGATCAGGGTGCGTGTTCAAGTCCCAGGCTCCTTTCAATAGATTTCCAACGTCATAGCGGGCAATGGCGAGGCGTTCTACGTTCGTTCCGTTATCAAAAAAAACGAAGATAGTTCTTCTACGTGCTGAAAGCCAAACCGCCGGAAGCATGGTTTTCATGATTGGGTCTTCGTTGTATTCCCGCGAAATAATTACCCACATATCAACGCCTTTTTCCCGCATTAATTTGGGCAATAAATTATCCATTCGGTCCTCTAAAATTTCGTCGATAACGGCGGCACGCTGGCGTTCGGGTAAAATGGTTGGGTATTGTGCCGAAGCGGTGATTGAGAATACCAAAAACAAAAATAATGCGGCTGCTTTCATTGCTTTGCGGGTTGCTTTGTTATAATTCCCGAAAGTAAACAAGAAATAGGCAAAAACTCAAAAAAGGAAGTAAATGAAAGTTTTTCTATCTAAAAATATCTGTAATTTCATTTTTTTGAAATCTGAATCCTTAAATTGCTTCTTCTGAGAAATAGCCCTAATTTTATTTGAAACCTTATGGCAAGTTTTATTATTGTTTTAGTACTTATTAGTTTTCTGAATAAGAAAATTGCCATCAGTGAAGATGAGCAGCAGTGGCTAAAGCGGGTCGTAAAACCGATACAGATTAGTGCCATCGTACTTTTGGTGCTGGGTATTGTTACCGACGATAAGTACAACCCGACGTTTAACTTGTTCGGATTCATAATTACATCGGTGCTGATTTATATCCTTTGGAATTTCCGGGAAAATAAAATCATAACTACACTTTTACTGGCACTGTTGCCTTTTTATATCGTCAGTAATGTTGTCAATTTAATAAGTTTCTTTTTTCACTCATTTTACGAAGAAAATGACGGCTTACTTTCCATTTTTGTTGCGGCGGCATTGATATGGTTGATTGCATATTTTGTTGGAGCATCAAAACAGCGAAAGGAACTGGTTGCAGAGGAAAACAAAAGAAAAATCATTGAGGAAGAAAACCGGAACTTGGAGGTAATGGTCAGGGAACGGACGAGCGAGATTTTAGCTCAAAAAAATGAATTAATTAAAACCGTAGAGCAGTTAAAAGCGACGCAAGATCAATTAGTGCAATCGGAGAAACTTGCCTCGCTCGGAGAACTAACCGCCGGAATTGCCCACGAAATTCAGAATCCACTCAACTTTGTGAATAATTTTAGTGAAGTCAGCGAAGAACTGGTCACGGAATTATTGGAAGAACGAAGCAAAGCAACCGCCGACCGTGACGTTGAACTCGAAGAAGAAATACTAACCGATTTAAAAGAAAATTTATCAAAAATAAACCACCACGGCAAACGAGCGAGCGGAATTGTAAAAAGTATGCTGGAACATTCCCGCATGAGCGACGGGCAAAAAGAACCCGTTGACCTCAATTTATTAGCCGACGAGTATTTGCGTTTATCTTACCACGGCCTTCGGGCAAAAGACCGATCTTTCAATGCTAAAATGGACACGCTCTTTGATCCCAAAATGCCCGAAATAAAGGTAATTACGCAAGACTTCGGGCGAGTTTTGCTGAATATCATCAATAACGCGTTCCAAAGTCCTGATCCTTCAAACTCGACAGCAGCGTACATGAAAACCGTTACGGTTACCACGCAAGTTTTGGCAAATACTGTGCTGATTTCCATCAAAGACAACGGGGCGGGAATACCCGAAAACATTAAAGACAAGATTTTCCAACCCTTTTTCACCACAAAACCAACCGGAAAAGGTACAGGTTTGGGCTTGAGCCTTGCCTACGATATTGTCAAAGCCCATGGTGGGGAAATGAAAATGAGCAGTAAGGAAAACGAAGGGACAGAATTTGTGATAACTTTACCAATTCAATAAATTAAATCAGCAACTATAGACA
>JANQUM010000343.1 GCA_030731175.1 Spirosomataceae bacterium | reverse complement strand
CGTGGTTACAAAATATTACGTCGAATGAATTTTCGGGAAATTGAATGTTCTCAATGTTCATTTTTACCTTTGCCAACGGCGACTCAATGTCGGCGGTGATATAATCAAGATTTGGTAGTTTCTCGAAGCGGTCAATGAAGCAGTATTCGGGTGCTACGTGGAGCACACGATGATTTTGCGTGAAGAAATTGGTTTTTTCCTTTAAATATAAATACATCAAACGGTGGCGTTCTAAGGCAAGACAATTTGGACATAATGCGTTTTCGCGGGGATTTAAACGTCCGTACGGTAAAAATTTCTTAAATTTGTTTTCACAAACAGGGCATTCAACATTATCACCTTTCATTGTAAAGGCATATAATTTGAGTGGGATGTGACTGAATAATTGCAGGTACTTACGTGGTACGAAGCGAATTAGCAGACTAATAATATTTTTCATGAATGGTCTCTGAGGTCTTGGTACGGTAGTTGATTTATCAAAAGTAAACGGATTGTACCTCTATTTCAATTATTGCACCTAAAATCCGAATTAAAACTAAATTTTAATTTCAAATAATACATATGAGTTCAGAAAGTACACCCGAAACAGGGAATGAAAAAGGAAGCGACAAATCGCCCGCTGCAAAGAAATTGCAGAACAAATGGCTGCTTTATAGTGCCGCCGGCTTAACGCTCACTGGCTTGGGTTTATGCCTTTTCGGTGAAGCACTTCACATGAAACACACCGGTGAAGCCCTTATGAGTTGGGTTCTTTATGGCACACTTAGCTTGGTGGCATTTAACGCCGGAATCGCTGTGTTCGGACAAGGGGTAGTGTTCAAAAGTCAGATTGACTACAAAAAGAACCGTAAGAAGTTCAACCAAAAGCGTTACGGAAACAAGCCACCTCCACGCGGTGGAAACAACCGCAATCGTAAGCCAAAAACTTCGCAGTTTACGCCTAAAGATGTAGACTAACGTGCAAAATTAGAGATTTGAGAAACACATAGTCATAGACTGTTTCTATTTTCAGCTTTTAAAAAGTGAATATAAATCTCTGAAATTTTCTCACAAAAAAAGCGGGTCGATTTTATATCGACCCGCTTTTTTATGATGCCTTTACCTTAGTTAGACATTGCCTCTTTCGGAGGCTCAACGCCTAATTTTTTGAACACAAGGTTTGATATATTATCTTTTTCTGGTGCAACTAACACAATTGGTGTAGTGCCAGGACCAGCGTCAGAATTGAAAACGTATGTGTAACCGTTTTCTTTAGCTACGTCGTCAATTGCTTTTTGAATTTTATCCAATACCGGAGCTAACAGCTCTTGTTGCTTCTGCTGTAAAGCTACTTCAGAATTTTGTTGAAATTCCTGAATTTCGCCCTGCTTGTTCTGCAAATACTTCTCTTTGTCAGCTTTTATTACCGGAGACATAGTGGCCTGACTTTTCTGGTATTCTTCAAGGTTTTTCTGGAAATCACTAACTTTGTCTTGGTACAATTTATCATATTGGGCTTTTTCTGTTGTCAAAGCCGCTTGGATGGTTTTGGCGTCAGGCAAATTTGTCAGGATATAATCAATATTAGTGTAGCCGACTTTTGTTTGGGCGTTGACACTGATTCCTGCAAGCATTACAATCGCAAAAAGCGAGGTCATCAATTTAATCTTCATTTTTGTAGTTATTTTAGATATTTAAGTTCAGAATTATAAAAAAGGTTATTGTTTAGTAGTTATTTAATTTTCTTATCGTCTGTTTCGCCTACTCCCAACGCTTCAAGCACAAAATCCGTATAATCGTGCCGTGGGTCGGTGTAAATCATGCTAATGTCTCCGGCTTTATCAAATAAAAACATTAGTTTTTTCTCTCGCGAAACCTGCTCGCACGCTTTAAAGATATCATCCATGATGGGTTTCATCAATTCCTTTTTCTTTTGAAAAAGGATGCCTTCCATACCGAAGACTTTATTGTTTAAAACCTTTAGTTCGTCTTCTTTTCCCTGAATTGCTGTTAAGCGTTCCCGCTTCATTTCGTCGGTTAATAAAATTTCTTCTTGCTGAAATTTCATCTTTAAGTCATTAACGCCGTCGTATTCTTTCCTGATGTCGGTTGTCCATTTATCGAGGTATTTATCCATGTTGGTTTTGAGGTCTTTGTACTGGTGCATTTTGCTCATGATGTACTCAGAATCTATGTAACCAAACTTTTGGGCGTTTACCGAAAAAGCAAAGAGCGACAAAAATACTAAAAATAATGACTTCCTCATGTTTCGTTTTTCTAAAACCGTATCAATTTTATTTACTGGTAAATTGACGTATTACTCGTGGTATTTATTGCTTTGACCGAAAAGAAAGTACTTGGTTTCATCCGAAATGTTTGGTTAACACTTGATTAACATGGCATATATTACCTAATCTGCTGCCCGATGCTAAATGTAAATGCCTTAACACCGCGGTTTGTAATTCCAGGTATTGGATCAAAGGCGTAACCGTAATCAAGCCCTAATAGACCAAACGCCGCCATGAAAACCCTTGCTCCAACACCCGCCGTGCGGCGTAACTGGAACGGATTGAAATCCCGGTAGCTTCCCCAGCTATTCCCTGCTTCGGCAAAGCCAAGAATGAATATAGTTGCTTGCGGATTAAGGGATACCGGATAGCGTAGCTCCATTGTGTACTTACTGTAAATAATACCACCTTGACGGCTTATTTGCCCCGCTGTGCTGCTATTTGGGTCAAATTCTGCCGCTTGTTCGGCAAGGGTTTGTTGATAAACTACGCCTTCATCGTAACCCCGCAGACCAATAAGCTCTGCTCCAATATTTTGAGCTTGCTGCATTCCTAAACCTGCTCCACCAAGCACAAAACGCCCGAACGGATTGTAGCCAACTTGATCGTTGTAACGGCCCATGAAACCCATGTTTGCTTTTGCCATGAAAACCATTTTGCCAACAACTGGTGTAAACCAGCTTCCATCAAGCATCCAGCGTTGTCCTTCAAGCCATTTGCCATTTCCGGCTCCTTGGTCTTCCCTGAATAACGAGTAGGGAGGTGTGAAGGATGCCGCAAGGTTGAATGAAGAACCGCTGCGGGTAAATTGCGGATTATCTAAGCTGTACCTCGAAAGATTAAAAGTTGCAGAAATATCATTTGCTTGCCCGTTTTGGAATGCCCTGATTAAGAAACTGTTTTTAACGTCGTAATATTGATAGGCTAACGATGAACTGAAACTAAAATTTCTGTCCGGCCAATTAAGCCGTTTTCCAAACGTAACCGATGCCCCGGTGTTTCGGAAGAAGCTATTTCCTAAGCTTCCAAAACCAAAGCCCAAACTACTTCCAAATCCTCCGCTAAGACTACCTTGTTGACGTTCCAACCGCTCAAGAACTTTACTGTAATCCTGGACAGAGTGAAAAATACTGACAGTAAATGAGTTCGGTTTTTTGCCGCCTAACCACGGCTCCGTAAATGAAATTGAATAATTTTGGAAGCCACCATTTGCCTGAACTCTCAGAGCGAGGCGTTGACCATCTCCTTTTGGCAATGGACGATATCCTTTCAGC
>JANQUM010000342.1 GCA_030731175.1 Spirosomataceae bacterium | reverse complement strand
ACCCGTGGGGTCCAGCAGGAAAATTTTCATGCAAGCAATTTTCATTCATACACTCGAAATACCGCATCTTTGAATCATCCACCTTCTGAACTACTGTTGTTTAATTTATGGAATAGAGTTTTTAATTCTGAATCATGGATTAGCTTATATACACTCCGTGAGACTCTTTTATTACCTATACTATCGAGGGGCAGAAGAATTCTTTTCCCGATAGGATTGCTGGTTTTTACATTTATTAAAAGTTCAATAGATAAGGATGACAAAAATCGGGAGCACCTAATTCGTGAAACTGGAAGGCTAGAAAAGTTCACTAGTGATAGATACGTAGAAATTGGAAAGTCTTTGAAAGAAGTGGAATCAGCAGCACTCGGAAATCCACCGTTTTCAACCAATTTTTCAGCGGGAAGTTATTTTCGATTAAACGATAAAGGCGAGCGAGTAGATTTAAGACTATCCCGCAAAGCGGCTCAGGTTGAATACGTAGATGTGTACGATTTAAAACTGGTAGCTGGAACCATGTACTCCGTTGCTGATACCATGAATAGCTACGTCTTAAATGAAACGGCGGTAAAAGAATTTGGCTTCGTATCTGTAAATGATGCCCTCGGAAAAACCATCCAGCGGGGTTTTGACAAAAAAGCTTTTGTAGTGTGTGGCGTTGTGAAAGATTTTCACTCAGTTACTTTTGACAGAGCCATCGAACCCGTTGCGATGATGACAAACCCCTACGAATTAGGGATGAATATAGTCAACCTCAAATTAGCCGAGGGAGCGAACAAAGACCTGCAAAAGTCTATCAACGAACTGAAAGCAACTTGGGCAACGTATTATCCCGAAGAGGCATTTGCAGTTGAGTTTTACGATACTGTGGTACAACAAGCCTACGAAGAAGAGATTCGTTTGTCTAAGCTGATAAACCTACTGTCAATCGTGATGATCCTGATTAGTTGTATCGGTTTATTGGGCTTATCAATTTTTGCTGCGTACGACCGCAAGAAGGAAATAGGTATCCGTAAAGTATTGGGAGCCAATGTGTTGAGCTTAGTTTTTATGCTCGCCCGAACCTTTGTTTTCTTGGTAATGATTGCCTTTGTTATCGCCATTCCGTTGACGTATTTGGCTACGCAAAGCTGGCTCGATGATTACGTTTATCGCATTGACCAACCCGTGATGTATTACGTACTTGGAGTTGTAATCACGGTGTTGCTTTCGTTCACAGCGGTGAGTTATCAATCAATCAGGGCCGCAACGGTAAACCCGGTGAAGAGTTTGAAAACCGAGTAAGTGCTTATTAAAACAAGCCAATTTAACCGTTGACCTTTCAACCTTTAACCTAACAATACCATGATAAAAAATTACCTAAAAATCGCGTTCAGAAACCTAAAAAAGCAAAAGCTTTACACGCTGATTAACGTAGGTGGCTTGGCTCTCGGAATGGCAACCGCCGTATTATTAATGCTGTGGGTTTACAACGAATTTACTTACGATAATTACCATGAAAAATCGGGTAAAATTTATCGGGTCACGTCGCACATTAAAGTAAATAAAGACGAAACTTGGCATTGGTCACTGACGCCAATGATGCTCGCCGATAAATTAACCGCAACATTCGACGAAGTAGAAATGGCCACGCGAATGTATCCGCCTTGGGATGAAACAAACGTCAAAATTGGAGAGAATTTACTGAGTATAAAAAAGCTTATTTACGTTGATGATAACTGGTTCGATGTATTTGATTATCATTTTATTGCGGGTAGTTTAGGCTCTTTTAAATCTTATAAGAATAACGTTATTGTAACGGAGTCAAAAGCTAAAGAACTCTTCGGCGAAACCGACCCAATAAACAAAATAATTCAGCTTGATTCGCTCAATCTCGTGGTGAAAGCCGTGGTAGAAGATTACCCGCCTAATACTTCTTTTAAATACGATGTGTATGTTCAGAATGCCGCTCGACTGGCAAATCCCGAACTATTTGAGAGCGAAAATAACTGGGATAATTTTAACTTTCAAACTTTTCTGGTTTGCAACAATAATGTCATACCTGCTAAATTAGGAAACAAAATAACTGATACCTTTCGGGAACTAAAAGACGATAAAGAGAAGGAGAATGAACTCAAATTACAGCCCTTGTTAGCTATTCATTACGACGACTCTATCGAGATAGGCGAGACGGGGTCGCCCGTTGATAAAAAAGTGCTGTACATCTTCGCCGGAATCGCCTTTTTAATTTTGTTGACTGCTTGCATAAATTATATTAACCTGACCACGGCAAACGTCAGCTTGCGGAACAAAGAAGTGAGTATTAAGAAGTTTATGGGCGTTTCAAAAAGTAGTTTATTCTACCAATTTTTTACCGAATCGGCGTTTACAAGTATCTTGGCAATGATGGCCGCCGTTTGCTTGATTTATATTGGTTTGCCAAGCCTCGAAGCAGTAGTTGATAATAGATTTGATATTTCTGGTAATCCGCTCGTTTGGCAAATTCTGGGAGCCACTACGTTGGTTTCAATTCTCTTAAATGGCATTTATCCTTCGTTGCTCTTGTCTAATCTGAAGCCGTTAGAATTAATTAAAGGAAGCTCCGTTGTTGGTACGAAAAACTCATCTTTCAGAAAAGCGTTGGTAGTTTTTCAGTTCTCGTTTACTATTGCTCTGATTATTTGTACATCGTTGATATTTAGTCAATTAAAGTTTATTCAAGAGCGTAATTTAGGTTACGAAAAAGAACACGTGTTCTCGTTTTACGTACCGTGGTATTCCGATAAATCAGGCGACAAAATAGCGGCTATTTACGAACAATTGAAGAAAGAAAGCCAGATAACAGACATCACACGTAGCAGCGGAAATATCATCAATTTTAATAGTACGCACAGCGGTAGTTTGGACTGGGAAGGCCGTGATGAAGACTGGAATCCGGCCGTTTCACCGATGTCAGTTGCAAATAATTATCAAGAATTTTTCGGGTTAAAATTGAAATCCGGACGATGGTTTGCCGCCAATAATGCCGCCGACGATAATCACGCTATTCTGAACGAAGCCGCCGTAAAAGAATTTAAACTCAAAGAACCCGTAGTTGGTCAGCGGTTTTCGTTTCAAGGTCGGGAAGGTCAAATAATTGCGGTAGCGGAAGATTTCCATTTTAAAAGTCCGAAAGAAAAAATAACGCCGTTAATGTTTTACCGAAACTCTAATCGCCAATCTTACATAACTATTAAAGCTAACGCCAAAAACGTAGCTGGAACGTTATCCGTAGCCGAAAAAATTTGGAAAGCCAACGTGCCAGATGCTCCGTTTAAATACGAATTTTTGGACGATTCCTACGAAAAAATGCACCGTGCCGAAGCCAAGCAACTACAGATGTTCTACATATTTGGTGGCGTTGTGTTGCTCATATCCTGCATCGGATTATTTGGTTTGGCAACGTTCGCCGCCGAAGTAAGAATAAAGGAAATCGGCATCCGAAAAGTACTGGGGGCAAGTATTGCCGAAATCGTGAATTTACTCTCAAAAGACTTCTTGAAACTAATATTTATTGCTACTGTATTGGCG
>JANQUM010000341.1 GCA_030731175.1 Spirosomataceae bacterium | reverse complement strand
AGTTTGATATTTTTTGGGAACGGAGATTCCGTAGCCGTCATCCCAAACTGAAAATATCACGGGAATTTGCAAAACTCCGGCAGCGTTTATGCCTTCAAAAAACATTCCTTGCGAGGTTGAAGCATCCCCGATGGTGACGAAACATACTTCGTTTCCGTTTTTTGAAAAGTCAGTTTTGTTGGATAATTCGGCGTTTTCACGGTAAAGTTTGGATGCGTAACCCAAACCAATACTTCGCGGCACTTGCCCCGCCGTTGATGAAACATCCATTACGCTGTTAAAATGCTTCGTTTGCGGAAGCCAATCGCCGTTATCGTCAAACCAACGGTTTCCGTAGTGGGCATTCATAGATCTTCCCCCGCTAAACGGATCGTGTTTGATATCAGCGTGGGCGTAGAGCTGGGCAAAAAATTGTTGCCACGTCAAAATACCTAAGCTTGCGAGTAACGTCTGATCACGGTAATAACCTGACCGAAAATCACCCCGCCGAAAAACTTTAGCCATAGCCAATTGAGCAACTTCTTTACCATCACCAAAAATGCCGAATTTAGCCCGCCCCATGAAAACATCTTTTCGACCAATCAAACTAACTTCCCGACTTTCGACGGCAAGTTTGTAGTCAAGTAAAACTTCTTCCTTTGAGATTAGCAGGTCAGTTTCGAGAGTTGATTCAGGCGAAATAGTAGACATAGTTTATTTTACGGGCTAAGTTTTATAGGGAAATTAACAGCTCAAATAATGTGAGTAGGAAATTAATTAGTGTGACAACCTTTTTTGCAAAAATACAATAAATGATTTCATTTTCCAATGATTCAAAAATAGGGTGCTGCTTCAATAACACCATTGGCAAGGTCTTTGTTAATGGCTTGTTAAAAAGTTGTAGGGTTTATATTATGTACTTTACTTTGTAACATAAGTAAAGCGGAAAAGTATTCCGACAACTTGTAGAATATCATTATTTACACTTTAAACGAATAGTTTATCATGAAAAAATTAGTCTTATCATTCATCGTCGTATTATTTGTTGCTGCTTCAGCATCGGCACAAGGAGTCTTGAAATTTGGTAAAGAAGTGCATGACTTCGGAACTCTTAAAGAAGGCCCAATTGCCACGTATTCTTTCGAGGTAAAAAATACAGGAAATGCCCCAGTGGTAATTTCAAACGCCATGGCTTCTTGCGGTTGCACCACTCCAGAGTGGAAAAAAGATCCAATAATGCCAGGTGCTACCGCCGTTATCAAAGTAGGTTATAACACGTCTGGCCGTCCGGGTAATTTCACAAAAACTATTACTGTGACCAGCAATGCCGAAAACGCAACTGTTGTACTTACCATTAAAGGTGGCGTTACGCCGAAGGCAACTTCAGGCAAATAAACCATTAATTCCACACAACTTGAAGCCATCTTTCAAACGAAAGGTGGCTTTTTTGGTTTCTATCAGTATATTTAGGGATTAATAACTACTGATAACCAAAGAACTACATGAACTTTCTCTGTATCTGCACTTATTTCAAAGGCTCTGAATTTCTTAAATCATGCAAAGCCGAAGGCAACAACGTTTACTTATTAACTGATAAAAAACTGGAACATAAACCCTGGCCGCGGGAGTCTATCGACCAGATTTTTTTTCTGGATAACGTAGAAAATTCGTTCGGAACTTACCAAACCATTTTGGAAGGAATTGCGGGATTAATGCGTTCCACAAAAATTGACCGAGTAGTTGCTTTAGATGATTTTGATGTAGAAAAAGCGGCATTGGTTCGTGAGCATTTTCGTATTCCGGGAATGGGGCAAACAACCGGACGGTATTTTAGAGACAAACTTGCCATGCGGGTAAAAGCCCAAGGAGAAGGTGTTGCCGTTCCGCCGTTCACGACACTCTTTCACGATGTTGATATCACCGAATACCTACAAAATACCGAAGCTCCATGGTTGATAAAACCTCGCTCAGAAGCCTCCGCTACGGGTATCAAAAAAGTGCATTCTTTTGACGAAGCATGGGACGCAATTCACGCCCTCGGCGAACAACGCCATAACTACTTATTAGAGCAGTTTAAGCCAGGAGACGTTTTTCACGTAGACGCACTTACCGTTGATGGAAAAGTAATTTTCACTTCCTGCAATCAGTACCTCAACACCCCCTTTGAAGTGGCTCATGGCGGTGGTATATTTCGTTCGGTAACGGTTGAACACGGCTCGAAAGAAGAGAAAGCATTGCAAAAAATGAACAAAGATGTAATGAAAGCCTTCGGAATGCAGTTTAGTGCGTCTCATACGGAGGTAATCAAAAACCACAAAACGGGCGAATATTACTTTTTGGAAACGGCTTCACGCGTTGGCGGAGCACATTTAGCAGAAATGGTAGAGGCCTCATCCGGCATTAATTTATGGCGGGAATGGGCAAAAGTAGAAACCGCTAAAGCAACCAACGGCAAATACAAATTACCGAAAGTTGAGAAAATGTATTCGGGAATAATTATCTCTTTATCAAGCCATTACAAACCAGATTATACGCCTTTTGAAGCACCCGAAGTAGTCTGGAAAATGGACGAAGAATACCACGTTGGCTTAATTGTGAAATCAGAAAGCCGCGAGCGGGTACTTGAACTCATGGACGAATTTGCCAATAAAATCAGGGATTTGGGTTACCACGCCTCCGCCCCCGCTCCTGATAAACCCACGCATTGATTAGTTTTTAGAGAGTTACTTTCTCTGAAGAATAGTTCGGATAAAATAAACGTCAACTACCATTTTGGTAATTGACGTTTATAGTTTCAGACCTCAAAATTCATCACGAATACTTCGGAAACTGATCGAAATCAGGCTGTCTTTTTTCTAGGAAAGCGTCGCGTCCTTCGCGGGCTTCGTCGGTCATATAACCGAGTCGGGTGGCTTCGCCGGCAAACATTTGTTGACCAACCAAACCGTCGTCAATCATATTAAAGGCAAATTTCAGCATTCTGATTGCCATCGGGCTTTTCTCCAGTATTTCCTGAGCCCAGTTATACGCTTCGTTTTCCAATTCATCGTGCGGAATTACGGCGTTTACCATGCCCATTTCAAAGGCTTCCTGAGCAGAATAATTTCTTCCTAAAAAGAAAATTTCACGAGCCCGCTTTTGTCCGACTTGTCGGGCTAAGTACGCCGAGCCGTAACCCGCATCGTAACTCGCAACATTGGCATCAGTTTGTTTAAAAATGGCGTGCTCTTTACTCGCCAATGATAAATCGCAAACAACGTGCAAGCTGTGTCCGCCGCCAACCGCCCAACCAGGAATCACGGCAATGACGGGCTTGGTTAGGAAACGGATTTGACGTTGAACATCCAAAATGTTCAATCGCCCCACGCCCATTTCATCTTTGTAGCCGTCTTTACCTCTGGCTCGCTGATCACCGCCGCTGCAAAACGCCCAACCGCCGTCTTTTTCTGATGGACCTTCACCTGAAAGTAAAACCACGCCGATGCTACCATCGTTACGAGCATCTTCAAAAGCGTCTATTAGTTCAAAAACCGTTTTTGGCCGGAACGCATTGCGAACCTCCGGGCGGTTAAACGC
>JANQUM010000340.1 GCA_030731175.1 Spirosomataceae bacterium | reverse complement strand
CGGGTAAATAAAAGTTTGAAAGTCGCTTATTTTTTCCAGACCGTATTTCCCGCCACAATCGTTTCAAGCACTTGTATTTTGGATAGGTTTTCAGGTTGAGTCTTTAACGGATTTTTGTCTAAAATGACAAAATCGGCGTACTTTCCTTTTTCTATACTCCCCAATTTATCCTCCATATGTAATTGCCACGCTGCGTTTATTGTCATGCTTTTTAGAGCTTGCCAAACAGAAATTCGTTCGACGGGGGTAATTAACAACCCTGATTCTGTTGTTCTATTTACGGCGGTACTCATCAAACTAAATGGGTTGGGAACAAACTGCGGCATATCTGCATGAAGGGAGAATGGAACACCCGTATCTGCGTAAGATTTCACAGGGAAAATTTGTTCGCCTCGCAAACCTCCCAAAATTTGTTCCTTCAAAAATTCGCCATAAAATAGCAAGTGATTTATATGGAAGCTTGCCGAAATATTCATCTTTTTCATTGGCTGAATCATCGAAACGGGCAGTAACATTCCGTGTTCTAAACGATGCCTAAAAGCCTGAGTTGAACGCTTAGCGTTTACTTTTTCAAATGCTTCAATAACTTCTTTTCCTGCAATATCGCCCTGCGAATGAATGGCAACCTGCCAGCCTTGATCCTGGTACTTTTCAATAATATTGGGTAATTCTGTAGGCGTTATTAGGCTTGAACTTGTATGCCCTACGGCAAGATGAATGTCTTCTATCGTAAACTTTGATTCTATATAAGGCTGCTCTAAAAACATTGAGCCGCTGTATGGCGAGCCGTCGTACCATAATTTTATGCCCATTATTTTGAAAAAGTCGTTTCCATTTTCAATTTTTTCGGGTAAAAATTGGTCGAAATCTTTTTTCAAATAAAGAAATAACCTGCTGTTAGGTTTTCTTTCGGGTAGTTTGCCAATGAGTTGCAACAGTTTAAAAAAAGGTTTGCTTTTTTCGGAACATAAATGTTCGTAAAGGCTTAAAATTGGTGGGCTGGTGGCACTCATTCCCATTATTACGTTACTGGTAATTCCCAATTTGGCGTTTTGCTCAAAAACGGCTTCCGTATTTTTTAAGAAAGAACTTTTACTTAATTCCACCATTTTTAAACGCAAAGGCTCGAGGGCTTCTTGTTCTATAATTGCACCAGTTAAATTGCCATTTTTGTCTTTCTCGTAATAACTCGCCGCCGATGGGTCGGGTGTTTTATTGGTAATTCCAAGTACCTCAAATGCTTTGCTATTTAAGTAAAAAACGTGCAGTGCCTTCGTAATGATTACAATTGGCTTGTCGGCCGCAATAGAATCTAAGTAAGCGAGCGTTGGCGTTTCTATCCCCTTGGTAAGGATTGGATCAAAGCCGTAAAAGAAAACCCATTCGTCTTTTTTTCCTTGCCTTGATTTTTCTTCAATGATTTTCCAAACAGCTGATTTATCTCGATATAAAATACCGCTGATGTCCACCATGTCATAAAAAACGGTCGCCAAATCAAAATGACCGTGTGGATC
Organism: Spirosomataceae bacterium; assembly: GCA_030731175.1. Classification (GTDB taxonomy): domain Bacteria; phylum Bacteroidota; class Bacteroidia; order Cytophagales; family Spirosomataceae; genus JANQUM01. The sequence goes on along the minus strand of JANQUM010000340.1, from coordinate 2,050 downwards.
AAAAAAGCCGGGCATTAAGGTTTTGCCTTTTAAATCAATAAGTTGCGTAGTTGTATGCTGTAATTTGACGATCTCCTCCTTACTTCCGGTTTTGATAATTTTACCATTTTGCACATAAACCGCTTCAACCACTTGAGCAGAATCTTTCATGGTTATAATATCGCCGCCAAAATAGATTGTGTCGTTGCTTGCGTCGAAGTCGGCTACGAAGCAGTAGTAGAGTAAAAAGAGGGTTATGAGAGCGGCAAGCGATAGAAGTATTTTTTTCATAAAGGAGATTAGAAGCGTTTCAGTTTTCTTAACTTATGTTATGGATATGCTAATAATTAAAAGAATACCTTCAAAAGTACAATTTTATTCTATTTCGATTTAGAAAAACCTGTACTTTTAACGTTCTAATCCTAAGACCCCAAATGAAAAAAATCTTATTGATCCTTCTGCTTGTCCTTGTAACTTTTGCCGTTTGGTTCAAATTTTCTAAAAACATCCGCAACATGGATGAATTAAAAAGAGCTGCTTTTGAGCTCATTCACGACCGTGACGAAGTCGCAGAAAATGAGGCTTTCATGACAGGTTATAACGCTTACTTATATGGTTTTGTAAGAGTAAAAAGCAGGCTTTTGCAAGAAAAAGCCATTCACCCAAAGTATAAAGATTACGCCCCTATAAACGCCTTTGCAATCAGCAAAGAACTTGCAAAACCTGGTTTTACTGACTTTACTCCTAATGCAGATACGTTCTACGGTTTGGCTTGGTTAGATGTTTCGCAAGGCCCCGTTTTGATGACAATTCCTGAAATTTCCACTAAATATTGGACAATTCAGGCTACGGATGCGAGTTTAAACACCTTCAATTATATTGGAAGTCGGGTAAAGTCGCAAGCGGGAAAATTTGCCTATTGTAAATTTGATTGGGTAGGAGAATTGCCAGCTGATGTTCAACGCATTGATTGCCCAACCAATCAGGTTTTTTTACAAGCTCGGAATTTGGTAATTCCTGAAGATAAAGCCGATTTAAAAAGCACCTACGAACTGATGATGAAATATCAGTTAGAACCGATGAATAAAGAAGCGAAATACGCTTCTGTTGATGCTAATTCTGAAATCGTAAATCCGCTAAATACAAACCCCGATTTTACGAACCTCAATTTCTTTAAACTATTAAATAATGCTTTAACAATTGACCCGCCCCTTGCGGCAGATTCCAATTATGTTGCACAGTTTGCCCCTTTAAATATCGGAGCAAATATGACTTTCGACGAAGCCAAACTGACAAAACATCAAATTAAAGGCTTAGAAAAAGGGATGATGGCGGCACTTCATAAAATTTATGATATTCTTAAATTTGGAGGAGATAAAATGGGCGGTTTTAACTTCCGTTACGATTTAGGAGATTATGGCAATAATTATTCGCTCGGCTCGGCGGTAGCGTTTTATGGTTATGGAGCAAATACTGCAAAAGAAGCACTTTATGTAACAACTTTAGTGGATTCACTTGGTGATGAATTAATAGGCAAAAACGATTATAAAATTCATTTTACTAAGGAAGAAATGCCACCTGTAAATGCGTTTTGGTCGGTAACGATGTACAGTCGCCCCGAAAATCAACTCATTGAAAATGAAATAGATAGGTATAATATTGGAGGCCTAAGCCCGGGATTAAAACGAAATATTGATGGCTCAATTGACATTCAAATTTCTAATAAAAAACCTGCCGACACAAGCAATTGGCTGCCCGCTCCCGAAGGCGACTTTTGGTTGATTCTAAGATTGTACGACCCACAAGCACCCATTGCTGAGAAGAAATATGCAGCACCTTTTGTCGTGAAAAAATGATATGAAAAGAACCATCGCTTATATAACACTCATTTTTATTTTAGGAATTGCCGGCTACTGCTTTTTCTATGATTATGACCACAGTAATGATTCACTTTATTTTGGAGGTGATATCTTAAGTACAAAAGATTCTACAGATTTGGTTTCTAAAGACTTAGCCAAAATCAAGGTGATAGAAACATTTGTAGCTGGAAACGCCACTTTAAACAATAAAT
>JANQUM010000339.1 GCA_030731175.1 Spirosomataceae bacterium | reverse complement strand
TTGATAGATCGTAAAATAGCTCCGCCGTTTCAGGCAATCACAGAATTACCCTTTCCTGACCTTCAAACCACCGTTTTGAATAATGGACAGTACCTTCATCAAATAAATGTTGGCTCGCAGCCTGCCCTCAAACTCGAAATTATTTTTGAAGCGGGTAGTAAATACCAATCGCACAAAAGCGTGGCGACGCTGACTTCAAAAACGTTATTGGGTGGCACCACAAAGCACACTGCGTTTTATATTGCCGAGCGGTTCAGTCAATACGGTGGCTACACCGAAATAGCTCAAAACGCCGACCAGCTTTCTTTTATAGTTTACGGCTTGTCGCACCATTTGGTGAACTTTCTGCCGTTGATTTGTGAAATTTTAACTGATGCCACCTTCCCAGAAGCGGAATTTGATACTCAAAAACAAATTAAAGGACAACAACTTCAGGTTAGCCTTGAAAAGACCTCCTTCATAGCCAATCAAACTTTTAAAGCGGAACTCTTCGGTGAAAATCACCCGTTGGGAACATTCTCGACCATCGAAGATATTACGGCAGTAAAACGAGATGACGTAGTTGGCTTTTACGAAAAACAAATTAAAGAACAGCCTTTCACAGTTTTTCTTTCTGGTCAATTTGATGCTACGCACGTTTCGTTGATTAACGATTCGCTGGGAAGCTTAAAAGTAGGTAAAAATACCACGGAGAAAGCACTCGAAATTCCTGATACAATTGCCAAAAAGCTACTTGTTGAAAAAGCAGGAAGTTTACAATCAACCGTTAGGGTGGGCAGAATTATGTTTTCGCGTACGCATTCAGATTACTTTCCTTTTGCGGTGACAAATGCCGTTTTAGGCGGTTATTTTGGCAGTAGATTGATGAAAAATATTCGGGAAGATAAAGGTTTTACCTACGGTATTTCATCCTCTTTAATTCCGATGAAAGGATTGGGCTACTTTCTTATTGGAACAGACGTAAAAGGCGAATTTACGCAACAAACTCTCGACGAAATGTACAAAGAAATCGAAATTTTGCGGAACGAGACCATTTCGGAAGAGGAACTGACCATCGTTAAAAATTACATCATCGGCTCTGTTGCGGGTTCGGTAAATAATGCCTTTGATATTGCCGATAAATATAAAATGTTAATCCGTGAAGGCTTAACAAAAGCTTACTACGAAGATTTTATCAAAAATATCAACGATGTTACGGTGGAAGATGTAAAAGCAATGGCGAACAAATACCTCAACCCAGCCGATTTGACGGAAGTAGTGGTTGGAGGAAAATAATCAAAAAAAGGGTGCTGACGTTCATACATCAGCACCCTTTCTAATTTTTAACGCTAAACTTAAAGCCTGATTCCGAAAGAAACGGCGTTTGCATTGACTGGGTTGTTGTCTTTAAAAAGCGGTAGGGCATCGTATTTTACGAATAAACGAAAATCTCCTTTTCCCGCCTCAGCCATAAAACCGTAGTTAAACTGATTTAGGTTGTAATCTCCTTTAACCCGCTCTTTTCCGCCTTCAAATTCACGAAAAGTTTGGTAGCTGTTTATTCGTACGCCTCCGTAAACACCCACGCCAAACCGGAGATCACTTTCCTTAAAACCGAACTGCAACATTACCGGAATATTGAGGTTATTCACCACTAATTTCGCCTTTCTGACGTCGTAATCAAGCAGGTAAAATTCACTTACGCCATTGTCTTTGATGAGTTCAATATCATCTTGGTACATAAAATTATTCCACGCAAATTCAAGCCCAGTTCCTAAGGCAACATCAACTTGTTTTCCGGTGATAAGTTTATGATTTTTTCTCCATTGCAAAGCCACGTAGCGAGACTTCCACTGATCCAACTCGGGAGTACGGAGCGTTTCGTCAAAACTATTAAGACCTAAGTATAAGCCAAAGTCTTTTTTTGAAAACATATTTTTTGGCTTGCGGCCGTTATCGTTTTGGATTTTCGCTTTTGCTTCATAGTCTTGTTTTTGGTAAACTTCGGCCTCACCGTTTCCGTGCTCAAAGTGATCTTCATTAAGGTCAGTTTCCTGAGAAAAACCCAACGTTGAAATAGTTAAAAGTACGGCAACCGACAGGATGTTTTTAAATAGCTTTTTCATAATTTGTAAAATTTAAAAGTGGTTTATTAAATCGTAATAGCTTTTATGTCTGGTAGATGGGTGTCAAAACAAAATGGTTGCGTGAGAAATAAAATATTTTGTAAAGGTCTAATTATAAGATATTTAAAATTATTATTTTGTAATTCTATTTTTGTGTCGACAGATAAATATATCTTTGTTGTATGACAGAATCCAAAAAATACGACCTCCTTGCGGTTGGTGAATTACTCGCTGATTTATTAAGTACAGCGTACAGCAAGGATTTGAGCGATGCCGCAAATTTTCAGCGTTTTCAAGGCGGTAGCCCGGCGAATTTAGCCGCAAACATGGCTCGTCTCGGAGCGAGTACGGCGTTGGTAAGCTGCGTAGGAAATGAAAACCTTGGAAGTTATTTAATCAACGAAGTTGCTAAAACGGGCGTTGACGTCAGCCACATTGCTGTTGACCCCACCGAACCGACAAGTTTGGTATTGGTTTCCCGAACCACCGGAACGCCTGATTTTATACCGTACCGCATGGCGGACCGGATGATTTTACCCGAATATTTACCCGACGAATTATTGGCACAAACCCGTATTTTTCACACAACGTGCTGGCCGTTGAGTATGTCGCCTGCGTCAGAAACAGTTCTTGACGCAGCAAAACGAGCTTCCGAAATGGGCGTTTTATTAAGCTTAGACTTTAACTACGCCGCACGGGTTTGGGGAGATAAAGAACACGCTAAAGAGGTCTTGAAAACGTACTGCTCGTACGGAGCATACATCAAAATCAGCGACGACGATGCCCTTCGCTTTTTCGGAGAAAACTCGCCGGAGAAAGTAATTGATGAATTGCTAAAAATGGGGGCGAAATGCGTCTGCATGACACTCGGGGCAAAGGGAAGTATCATTGCCACCGCCGATAGTGACCAACGCTTCTTTGTGCCAACAAAAACAATACAAGTCGTAGATGCCACCGGAGCCGGAGATTCTTACTGGGCGGGCTTCCTAACCGCTCACCTCGACGGTAAAACTCCCGAAGAATGCGGACGAGCGGGCGTAAACCTCGCCGCCTTAAAACTCACCACCGCCGGACCGTTACCAGCAAAAGTAGATAGAGTAGTTTTATATGGATGAAAGAAAACCTTACAGGTTTGAAATCGTCAAAATTCAAACCTGTGAGGTTTAAGTAGGCGAAGTTAGCTATTTACTCAATATCCAGCACCACATCATCCGTCATGGGATGAGCAACGCAAGTAAGAACGTAACCGTCCTCTATTTCCTTTTCGGTTAGGCCGTCTTCTTCGTCCATTTTCACTTTACCCGTTGTGCATTTTCCGAGACATGCCGTACACAGTCCGGCTTGGCAAGAATACGGCACATCAATGTCTAAATCTAACGCCGCTTCCAGAATACTTTGGTGCGGCTCAACGTCAAATACGTGTGTTTCGCCTTCGTAATGAACCGTAATTTTACGTTTTAC
>JANQUM010000338.1 GCA_030731175.1 Spirosomataceae bacterium | reverse complement strand
ACCGCACAGGTTTTGAAAACCTGCGGGGTTGCTACTTTTATACGTCCACTTTTGCGTATTTGGCGTTTTTCTCGATGAAATCGCGGCGAGGCGGCACTTCGTCTCCCATGAGCATTGAGAATAACAAATCTGCTTCGGCGGCTGATTCAATGGTTACTTGCTTTAGCGTGCGGTTTTCGGGGTTCATGGTTGTTTCCCAAAGTTGTTCGGGATTCATTTCACCAAGACCTTTGTATCGTTGCACGCTTACGCTGTCTTCGCGTCCGCCGCCGAGGCGTTGGATAGCCGCAAGGCGTTGGTCTTCCGTCCAGCAATATTCTGATTTTGTTCCTTTTTTGACCAAATAAAACGGCGGTTGAGCAATGTAAACGTAACCCAAATCAATCAGTTCTTTCATAAATCTGAAGAAGAACGTCAAGATAAGCGTTCTGATGTGACTTCCGTCAATATCCGCATCGGTCATGATGATGACTTTGTGGTAACGTAACTTCTCGATATTCAAAGCACGTTCGTCGCCTTCACGGCCAATTCTTACGCCTAATGCGGTAAGGATATTCTTGATTTCGTCGTTCTCGTAAATGCGGTATTCCTGGGCTTTTTCTACGTTTAGGATTTTTCCACGAAGTGGTAAAATAGCTTGAAACGAGCGATCACGCCCTTGCTTGGCACTTCCTCCGGCTGAGTCTCCCTCTACGAGGTAAATTTCGCATTGCTCGGGGTCTGAGTTGGCACAGTCAGCAAGTTTTCCGGGTAAGCCTCCGCCAGTTAATACGTTTTTACGTTGCACCATTTCGCGAGCCTTGCGGGCGGCGATACGGGCTTTTGCGGCAAGTAAAACTTTATCAACGATGATACGGGCTTCCTTCGGATTTTCCTCCAAGAAGTTTTCGAGCATTTCCTGTACACAGCCACTCACGGCAGAGGTAACCTCACTGTTACCCAGCTTAGTTTTTGTTTGCCCTTCAAACTGCGGCTCTTGTACTTTTACGGAAATAACGGCAGTAAGGCCTTCACGGAAGTCATCACCTGATACTTCTACTTTTTCTTTCGCTAAGATTCCCGTTTTGTCGGCGTAGCTTTTGAGCGTACGGGTAAGTGCCATTCTGAAACCAGAAACGTGCGTTCCGCCTTCGTGGGTGTTAATATTGTTTACGAACGATAATACGTTTTCGGAGTAACTGGTATTGTAGGTCAATGAAACCTCAACGGGTACGCCGTCTTTTTCGCCTTCCATGTACATCGGAAGCGGAATAAGCTGCTCACGAGTTTGGTCTATGTATTGCACAAATTCTACCAAGCCACCTTCTGAGAAAAACTCGTTATGTTTCGGAGTTCCGTCGTCTTCAATTTCCCGTAAATCTGTAAGCGTCAAACGTATTCCCCGATTCAGGAATGACATTTCACGGAGGCGGTTAGCCACGGTTTCGTATTTATATTCTAACGTTGGGAAGATAGTGCCGTCCGGCTTAAATTTAATGACCGTTCCGCGGTAATCTGTTGTGCCGATTTCACGAACGGGATAAAGCGGTTTCCCGATAGAGTATTCTTGCTCGTACATTTTACCTTCGCGGTGTACTTCAGCTCTAAACTCGATTGATAGGGCGTTTACGCAGGATACACCCACGCCGTGCAAACCACCTGAAACCTTGTAGGTATCCTTGTCAAATTTACCTCCGGCGTGAAGTACGGTCATTACCACTTCAAGGGCAGATTTGCCTTCTTTGGCGTGCATTCCTACGGGAATACCACGACCGTAGTCTCGTACTGAAACTGAATTGTCTTCGTGAATGGTTACTTCGATCCTGTCGCAGTGTCCGGCGAGGGCTTCGTCAATCGAGTTATCGACAACTTCCCATATTAGATGATGGAGGCCTTTTACGCCAATATCGCCGATATACATGGCGGGGCGTTTCCGAACGGCTTCGAGGCCCTCTAAAACCTGAATATTATTTGCTGAGTAGTCTTCTTGATTGAGTAATGATGCGTCTGACATGAAATTTTGTTAACTATTTTGTAGCGTAATTTGCTGAATTTCAGCACGTTAAGTAAGTTATTTTTTAGCTATTTCCTTCAAATTTCTCAACTTCCTTCAAATGTTGTAGAAAGGCGAGTAAATAGCTTACAAAAATACGGATTTTTATTAAAAAAACGTAGCTTTAAGGTCTTAAATAAGGTACACCTAAGCCCCAAAAAATGAAAAATGTTATTCTTCTTTGCTTGTTAGTGAGTTTTTCGAGTTGTCAGACTACTTATTACGTTGTGCGGCACGCCGAAAAAGCAACTGAGCCACGCCAAGACCCACCTTTAACCAAAGCGGGTGAAGAAAGGGCAAAACGTTTGAAAGGTTTGATGGCTAATAAAAGAATTAAGCAAATTTATTCGAGCGATTATGTACGAACGAAAGAAACCGCCCGGCCAACGGCGGAAGCCCTAAATTTAACGATTGAATCCTACAATCCGGGAGGGAGTCAGGAAGTTTTTATTGACCAAATGAAGGCTTCGAAAAAGAATACGCTCATCGTGGGTCACAGTAATACCATTCGCTACGTTATCAACGGTTTGACGGAAACAGAAACCCTAAAACAAGATTTAGAAGACAGCGAATACAGCAATCTTTTTATCATCAAACGAAAGCGTTTTCCAAAGAAAAAGCGGGTATTTGAGCGGTTGGAATTTTGAGGAAATTTGTTGTCAGTGGGGACACTGACAACGGCAAGAGCAACAAAACGAATTTCAAGCGTACGCTTCAATCAAATGAAGTTCGTCCTTTTTTGCCGTTTCCTCTTCTTCTAAATCAAAATCATTTTGGAGTCCGAGCCAGAACTTTGCCGAATTTCCGAAATATTTGCTCAAACGTAGAGCCGTATCAGCGGTTATTCTACGCCGACCTTTGATAATTTGCGAAATACGCGTCTGCGGAATATTTATATCTTTTGATAACCGGTAAGCTGAGATTTCAAGCGGTTCTAAGAATTCGTAGAACAACACTTCTCCAGGATGTATATTGGGTAATTTTTCCATTTGCTTTAAAATTTAGTGATAATCTACAATGTCAACGTCACTGGCATTTCCTTCTTCCCATTTGAATATTATTCGCCATTGTTTATTTATGCGAATACTATAAAAATCCTTTAAATTTCCTGATAATTTTTCGAGTCTGTTAGAAGGCGGGATTCGTAAATCTGCAATATTTTGTGAACTATTCAACATTCTTAGCTTTCTCCTCCCAATTTCCTGAATATCATTCGGAAGTTTCTTAACTCTGGTTCCATTCCAAATTTTCTCAGCTTCTTTTGACCCAAAAGAAATTATCATACCTTTTCACGTTAGTAACGCCAAACATAAGTATTTAGTTTTAAACAAAAAAATCCCGCAACGCTCCGAAAAGCCTTGCGGGATTTTATTTAAACAGTTGTCAATAATTACTTTATCGTTACAGTAAATGGCATGCGGGCTTGTAATCTATCCATCGTTTGTAGATTCTGAATCTCTTTGGCGTACGGGGCTAAATCGCCCAAATACGCCTTCATAAACTTACTTTCTTTGTCTCCGCTGATGTCTTCAATGATTTTTTGGAAATC
>JANQUM010000337.1 GCA_030731175.1 Spirosomataceae bacterium | reverse complement strand
GTTTTCCCGCCTTAATCCCTCGTCCCCCTACTCCGCCAGCAAGGCGAGCGCCGAGACCGGCTCGATGATTGAGGCCAACCAAACACCCAATGGTTAATTCTTCGTGGCGGGGCGACCACATTCGTCAAAACCAGCACGTCCACATCGGAATGGCGGTTGCGGTTGAAGAAGGACTCTTAATGCCAGTTATCCGTTTTGCGAATACGCTGCAATTATCACAGCTTGCCGCAACTACCAAAGACTTGGGCGGTAAAGCTAAAAACAAACAACTTCAACCAAAAGACTGGGAAGGTAATACATTCACAGTAAGCAATTTAGGAATGTTCGGTGTTGATAGTTTCACCTCGATTATCAACAACCGAAACAACGAGAGCTGCATTCTTGCCGTTGGCGGAATCAAAGAAACCGTTGCGGTGAAAGATGGTAATTTCTACGCCACAAATATTATGAAAGTTACCCTAACCTGCGATCACCGCGTGGTGGACGGAGCAACAGGAGCCGCATTCTTAGTAACACTCAGAGAGCTACTCGAAGAACCGTACAAGTTATTGGTTTAAAAGTAGAATGATTTGAAAAAACGGGAGAGATTTGAAAAAGTCTTTCCCGTTTTTTGTTAGCCACAAAATTTATTTAAAACAATGTAGCTGTCCGCTTGAGGTTCCGGGCGGCGTTCCGCTCGAAGGCCGCCCCAATTTTGGCGATAACCTTTTACCTCGTGGACTTCCGAGAGTCTGGGCAACGTTGGCTCAGCCAGATAAGCTCGGTTCATTTACCTCGTTTCTTATTCTTTGCTACACACATTTCACAATATGAAAAAACTGCTCGTCATTGCTTTTTTCTCGGTAACCTACACGGCGTTTTCTCAAAACCCGTACGAAGAATACAAACGCAACTGGAAAGGCAAAGCATTACCCGAAATACGCCTGCAAACAATTGATAATGAGTTAATTGACAATGAGTCTATAAAGGGAAAAGTGGTTTTGTTGAACTTTTGGTTTACCTCTTGTCCGGGTTGCAAAGTAGAATATCCGGGATTACAAGCCTTGAAAGCAAGATTTAAGAATCAAGACGAAGTAGTATTTATTTCGATCGCTAACGACGATGCGGCGTATTTAGAAAATTTCCTCAAGAAAAACCCGCTGAACTTTGAACACGTGGCGTCGGGAAAATCAATTGCCGATAATTATTTCAAGGTTTTGGGCTATCCAACAAATATTATCGTAGATCAAAACGGGATTGTGCAACACGTCAAGATTGGCGGTTCGCCGCAATCAGCAGATGATATTGAATACGAAATGAAAGTACTGCTCAAAAACAATTGAATCCGAACATTCGTTAAATTAAAAAACAAATCAAGAAACTATGAACGATACAACTATTCCAAAAATCCCGCAAAGCATGAATCGTAAAGACTTCATGAAACACGTTGGCATGTCTGTAGGTGGTATTTTACTACTTAACTGCTTGCAAGCCTGTACAGGAAGCGAAATACCTGATCCGATGCAACCCGGAAATACGGGTGTTGATTTTACCCTCGACCTAAATGCTGCCGCAGGAAACGCCCTTAATAATGGTGGAGGCTTCGTGGTTAGCGTGGCTAATAAAGTGATTGTTGCCCGTTCACAAGATAAATCCACATTCTTCGCGGTGCAATCAAATTGCACGCACGAAAATTTCCAGTTAACATTCCAAGGAAATAATAATCAGTTTAATTGCGGTCTTCACGGCTCAAATTTTCAAACTTCAGGAGCAGTTGCGAATGGACCTGCAACTTCAGCTTTAAAACGTTACAACACATCGTTTGATGCATCTGCAAATACAATTCGTATTTTTGAATGATAAGGTTAAAGTTTCTCGATAAAAACGGAAATCTAATATCAGAACCGACTGGAAATGAATATTTTCGGTCGGTTATTTCTTTTTTGGAGGAGTTCAGAAATTCTGAGGAAATCATTGTCAATACTTCAGGTTCAACCGGAAAACCCAAGGAAATTTCACTGAAAAAAAATCAAATAATAGCATCTGTAAATCAAACCCAAAAGGCATTTGATTTAACAGCCAATGACATTGCTGTTTGCTCATTACCAATCAATTATATTGCCGGGAAATTAATGTTGTTGCGTGCCGAAATTCTTGGGATGCGGGCAATTATCATTGAGCCTTCGGCGAATCCGTTGTCTGGTTTCAGTGAATCTACTAAATTATTTTTCGAGGAAAATTCGGCAAAATTTTTCTTTGCTTTTGTTCCTTTACAATTACAAAACATAAGCGAAAATAAAGTGAATCTGACTTTACTTTCATCGGCAAAAGTAATCCTTTGCGGTGGTGCGGCGTTATCAAAAGATTTAGCCACTAAGCTTGCAAAAAATAACCTTCGCGTTTACGAAACCTACGGCATGACAGAAACCGTCACTCATGTAGCAATTCGGCAAGTTTCAGAAAATACCGGACCACTTCCCTTCGCGTTTCTTAACGGCATTCAGCACGAACTTAACGAACAAAACTGTCTACGATTAAAAGGTTTAACAACAAATAATCAGTGGGTACAAACAAACGATATTGTATCATACGTTGGTGAAAACTCGTTTCTGCTGATGGGGAGGCTTGATAATGTTATTAATTCGGGGGGTGTGAAACTCCATCCTGAGTTAATTGAGACGAAAATTAGCGAAATTTTTACTCGTCAAAAACTCACTAACGCTTTTTTCTGCTTCGGAAAAACAGATGAATTTCTCGGCAAAAAATTAGTACTTTTTGTAGAAGGAAACATTTCCATTGATTTAAAATCGTTTCTTGCCGCTGAACTACCTAAATTTGAAGTTCCTAAAGAAATTATCGAAGTCGAGCAATTTGTTCGTACCGAATCCAATAAAATAAATCGCTCTAAAACGGCTCAGTCAATTCTATGAAAATATTCTTCCAAACCGCCGAAAGCATTCCCCCACCCTACGCAAACGAAGTTAAAATAGCCGGAGACGCAAACGGAGAAAGTATTAGCGTTTCGTTTGAGCAAACGTACCTGCAACGCGACGAATTAGACGACGAAGAGATCATCGACGAGGGCTTTTCTTTAGAAGACGACATGACTTGGAACGGTGAGATGAATGCAGCTTGGGCGGTTGAGTTCCAAAAAGTTTCCGAGTCAATAAAGGGATACACAACAGCTTCAAACTCCGCCCACGATGATATTTCTGTAGAAATTGAGGGCGAAAAATTTGCACCAAAAAACGTTGACGCTTTAAAAAGGTTTATCGAGCAACTACAACAGGCAATTTTTGAATTTGAAAAAAGGGAAGCTCCGCTTTCAATAATCATCAAAAATATCACAAAAACCGAAGAGTCAGAAACAAGCCTAAATGCATCATTCTTAGAAAGAACGTACGTTCAAACCATTAATAATCAAACAATTAATCAACACTGGAATCAACTTGACGAACACTTGAAACTCATTTTTGCCGGTGATTACATTTACGAAAAAGCAAGTAACAAGATTCCGTCTAAAAAAGGATTGTACGTCAACCTCGGCAATGAATGGTGGTTTGAAGTTGGAAAATCATTACTAATTCAACCGAGTAAAATTCAA
>JANQUM010000336.1 GCA_030731175.1 Spirosomataceae bacterium | reverse complement strand
ATTTTCTCTTTGAGATCACCCGGTAAGAACCCTAAATTTTCCCCAGCTTCAACAGCTGGTCTTGTAATAATAATTTTCTTGATTTTTCGCTCTTTTAGTGCTTGCACTGCTATTGCAACGGCGGTATAAGTTTTACCCGTACCGGCAGGTCCAACGGCAAAAACGATATCGTTTTTTTGAGCTGCTGCCACCAGTTTACGTTGGTTGGCGGTTTTTGCCTTAATAGACTTTCCATTTGCCCCGTGAACAATCACGTCATCTGGGAAGTCTACTTTTGAAAGTGCCATCTGTTTATCGTCAACAACGTAGCTTTCAACGTCTTTTTTTGAAAGCTTTCCGTATTTTTCGACATGGGCAAGCAAGTTTTGAATTATACTCTGAACAAAGTCTATTTCGCCGCTGCTGCCTGTCAAGATTAAGTCGCTGCCACGAGAAATAACTTTTGTTTTCGGGAAAGCTTTAGTTATGACCCTGATATTTGCGTTTTGAATACCTAAAAAGTCGATGAGCGAAATCCCATCTAAGCTTATTTTTCTTTCTATCAAGTTGTTTAAGATTTAGAATTTATACTTTTATCAAAATTCAATAATTTATTAACAAATAAAGCATTTTTTCCACACAAATTGTTTTAAATAAAAGTTAAGTAATTGGTGAGTAGTGACTTATAATTTTTACTTTGACATGGAGTATCAACTGCACATTCACCAATCAAATTAATTGTTGTAATATTGTATTACAAATATACCACATGGAACAAGACTTTTCGAGTAAGCTACGACAAAACCGCAAAGGTTCAGGAATGAATCTTTGGTTTGATAATTACCAGAAGGAGACGGGTAAAATTCCGCCACAATCGGTTGATATTGAGGAGGCGGTGCTTGGAGCGTTGATGATTGAAAAGGATGCGTTGACGAATGTTGTTGATATTCTTCAGGCAAATTCATTTTACAGAGAAGCAAACCAGCGGATTTATAAATCAATTATTAATCTTTTTGCTAAATCTGAACCAATTGATTTGCTCACTGTAACGCAGCAGCTGCGTAAAGACGGTGAACTTGAATTTGTGGGTGGTGCCCAATACCTCGCAAAACTTACATCTCGTGTAAACTCAGCGGCGAACATTGAATACCACGCCCGCATTATTTCTCAAAACTCCATCAAGCGTGATTTGATTCAGGCGGCCTCCGTGATTTTACGGGATGCTTTTGAAGATACGCAGGACGTTTTTGATCTACTAGACAAAACAGAGCAGTCTTTTTACGAAATATCCGAACGAAATATTCGTAAAAATTATCATGATGCGTCTTCTATCATGAAAGCGACGCTTGAAGACTTAGAAAAGAAAAAAAATAATAAAGACGGATTAACCGGAATTGCGAGCGGTTTTACTGCTTTAGACCGCATCACGGGTGGTTGGCAGAAAACGGAATTGACAATTATTGCTGCTCGTCCGGCGATGGGAAAAACGGCTTTTGTGCTAAACGCCATGCGGAATGCAGCTGTTGATTTTAATCAACCCGTTGCAATTTTTTCACTTGAAATGTCTTCTACGCAGTTAATGCTACGTTTTATTTCTTCGGAAGTGGAAATTAGCAGTGAAAAACTGAGAAAAGGAACGCTGGAAGAACACGAGTGGCAGCAGTTGCATCATCGAATTGATAGGTTATCTTCCGCCCCAATATTTATTGACGATACCCCGGCACTTTCAGTTATGGAATTGCGAGCAAAATGTAGGCGTCTGAAAGCTCAACATGATATTCAGATGATTGGTATTGATTACTTGCAATTAATGACCGGCGATGCCAATACGAAGGGGAACCGTGAGCAGGAAATTGCTTCGATTTCACGAGCATTGAAAAACCTCGCTAAAGAACTCGACGTTCCGGTAATTGCACTCTCGCAGTTAAGTCGTGCGGTAGAAACCCGAGGCGGAGATAAACGCCCTATGCTTTCAGATCTACGTGAATCTGGATCAATTGAGCAAGATGCTGATATGGTTATGTTTCTTTACCGTCCTGATTATTATAAAATCACGGCTGACGATGACGGAAACTCTACGAAGGATACCGCAGAATTAATTATTGCAAAGAACCGAAGCGGTATGACTGATACGGTAAGGTTGAAATTTATCGGACAATTTACCCGATTTACCGATATCGACGGTTTTTATAATCCGCTTGCTGGATTCAAGAAATACGATGCAGCTGTGTCAGAAAGTGGAGGAGATGATCATTTCCAGTCGTTTGAAAAGTCAAGTGCAACGCCTGGTGAAGTGGTGCTTGGAAGTAAAGCAAATATCAGAAACGACGACAAAAATCCACCTTCTCCAGATACTGAGGAAGACGATGAGTATATGTTTTAATGATTCCATTTTTTGCGGTTCTGCAAATCAGAAACCACGAATAATTTGGATTACTAAAATAGAAAAGCCGTTCGTAATTTCTACGAGCGGCTTTTCTATTTTTATACGGTTAATGTGAAACCTTACTTTCTTCTCTTCAACTTCGCCACGTTTTCTACGTGGTGCGTTTGCGGGAACATATCAACTGGTTTTACTGTAACGGTTTCGTAGGCGTGATTAAGTAAGGCTAAATCTCTCGCTTGCGTTGCGGTATTACAACTCACGTAAACAATACGCTCGGGAAGTACATTTAGAAGCGTTTCGACAACTTCCTTGTCTAATCCTGCTCTTGGTGGATCTAAGACAATAACATCGGGTTGCCCGTGTTCTGTGACGAAATCTTGAGTTAAAACTTTCTTCATATCTCCAGCAAAAAACTGTGAATTTTCAATTCCGTTTGCCGCAGCATTGATTTTTGCGTCTTCAATTGCCTCTTTAACCGATTCAATACCAATAACTTTAGAAACGTGTTTAGCAAGGAAAAGAGCGATTGTCCCGGTTCCTGTGTACAAATCGTATAGTACATCAGTTGATTTTAACTCGGCAAACTCTTTGGCTATATGATATAGATTAACCGCTTGCGTTGGGTTAGTTTGATAAAATGATTTTGGCGTAATTTTGAATTTAAGTTCTTCAATTTGCTCTTCAATAAACGGTTGTCCTGCGTAGTTTTGGATTTCAAGGTCGTAAATGGTGTCGTTACCTTTAGTATTTACAACGTAGTTTAATGACGTGATTTCAGGAAATTTTTCATGCATCACCTTCATTACAAACTCAATTTCTTCGTCGTTGTGTTGAGCAAATTGAATCAAAATTAGAACCTGACCCAAAGTTGATGTACGAATCATCAGGTTTCTCATAAAGCCTTGGTGCTTTACATGATCGTAAAAAGTGTAGCTTTTTTCTTTGACCAATTCGTTCAAAAAGTTTCTGATACTGTTTGAAGGGTCAGGTTGAAGGTAGCACTTTTCGATAGGAATAACTTTGTCGAATCGCTTCGGGACGTGAAAGCCGAGGGAATTACGGTCAAATTCATTTCCGGTTTCGACTTCTTCTTTTGTCAACCACCGAGAATTTGAGAAAGTAAACTCTAATTTATTGCGGTAGAAGTATTCGTTTTCGGTTGGTAAGATTGGAAGTTTTTCTCCGATTTCTATTTTACCAATTCTTTCGAGGTGGTCGTAAAC
>JANQUM010000335.1 GCA_030731175.1 Spirosomataceae bacterium | reverse complement strand
AAAAATTTTACTCCGTCATCAACTTCAGCAAAACGCCGTTTGACCAGCCGAAGCCGTCCTGAACGGGATATTCGCCGCCGCCAGCGAGTAGGCTCAAATCGTACACATTGTATTTCTCAACCATTTTTCCTGTGTTTTTATAAACTCGCTTGTTGTTCGCAATCCAGCGAGTTTTAATTTCGTCGGCAAGTTCTGTATGTCCATAATTTCGCAAGCCTTTTATTGCCATCCATTGCAGCGGAGCCCAGCCGTTTGGTGCATCCCATTGCTGACCGATATTCGCTAATGTTGCTGGTAAACCGCCGGGCTGCAAAAACTTTTCTTGGATAACTTTCGCCACGGCATCGGCTTGTTGTTGCGATGCAATATTTACAAATAATGGGTAAACTCCAGCTAATGAAAGCACGTCGGTTTTTTGTTTTGCCACGAAGTCATAATCGTGGTAAAAGCCCGTTTTTTCGTTCCAAAAATAAGTATCGAATAACGCTTTGCGTTTCGCCGCTAACGTTCTGAAGCTATCGCCAAATTCGGGTTTTTCGCTTAAATCGTAGGCTTCGGCAAGGAGCGTTTCGGCGTAATAAAGCAGGGCGTTTAAATCTACGGGGGCAATATCGGTGGTGTGAATAGTTTCGAGGGTTTTGCCGTCTTTCAGCCAACGGCTGCTGTAATCCCAGCCAGATTCTGCCCCCGAACGCAAGTGCCGATACATTTCTTTGAGCGGCCGCCCGCTTGCTTTTGCGGTTAATACGTCTTCTCGGTAAGACTCCGGCCTTGGCGTTTCGCTTTCGTCGTAATAACGGTTCAGAATATTATCTTTTCCGATAAAAACGGCTTTTCGGTAAGCTAACGCACTTGCTTTTTTTGCGTTATTTTGAGCAATCCGCGATTCCTCGGTTTCTACCGCCATCCAGTACTGATATTCCCGTTGAAGCTGGGGTAAAAACTGCACAATTACCCGTTTGTCGTTCTTTGTTTCGGCGAGTAAATTCACCATCAACGCAAAAAATGGGGGCTGCGAACGCGACATATAATAGGTTCGGTTTCCGTTTGGTATATGCCCAATATCTTGAATCAATTGAGCGAAGTTTAACACCATATTTTCAATGGACTCGGTTTTTCCGGCGGCTTGCAAACCGAGCATCGTGAAATAACTATCCCAATAATAAACTTCCCGAAAACGGCCGCCCGGCACTACGTAAGATTTACGAAGCTTAATTAACGTTCCGCCTTCTTCGCCGCCTTTTCGGGTCAAAATTGGCCAAAGAGAATTAATGTGGGCTTCCACGCTTGCCGAGGTGTCACTTTTAAAATCAGAAGTGTAAGAAATAGGTAGCTCAAAATGAGCGTTCACGAAGTTTTTTAGATTAAAAGTGTCGCTTGTTTTTTGCTCTTCGTAAGCTTCCATGATGTAATCTGCACCGAATACCGGCACGCAGTCAACAAAGGTTTTGCCGTCTTCAAAAACACGGCTCATTTGCACTTCTTCAAAAAGCTTTCCGTAGGTTATATCGGGAGATGTCAACTCATCTTTTTGTACGCCACTTTGGCATGAGAAAACAAAAAAAGTGAGTGCTAATGCAAAAAATATCCTCATAGGTTTTAGGTTAACTATCGGTAAAACGTAACTTGAAATCAAAAATAACTAAATTGAAGCCCTGAATAAAATTTGACGTGAAATACCCAACTGTAATTGTATTGATTTTGACCCAAACGGTCGCCTTTTCTCAAAAATCTGACTGCTTATTAAGTAAAGTTCAGGTGGTGAAAAGTGGCGTACTGACGTACGAACAAATAAATTCTTACGATGTAAAGAAGCAACTCATTAATAAGGAGGAGCGGTTTTTGGATGAAAGCCTCATAAAGTACACCAAAACTAATCGCTTTGTTTACGATAAGAACGGTAATATTACTGAGAACGCTTTGCTGCTAAATGACGCGGCTGAAAAAACGATTTTTCGTAAATTTAGCTCGGAGAATCAGTTATTGGAAGAAGCTATTTTATTAAAAGATGGTAGCAAAACCAATTTGGCGAAAACGGTTACAGGAAACAACACAAAGAATTTTAATCCCGACGGAACATTCACGAATACTGTTTCGGTAAAAGACGTTTCGGGAAGAATAACGAAGGAAACCGTTTTTGATGTGAAAGGAAACGCGAGTTCGGTAACGGAATTTTTGTACGACAGCAAAGGCGAGTTATTAAAGAAAATATTCGTCGAAACTCCGCGAAAAAGAACCACCGAAACTGCTTTTGAAAGAAACGAAAACGGTGAAATTTTAGCAGAAACTGTGAAGATAAATGCTGAACCTTTCAGCCGAAAAATTTACGAACTAAATGATATCGGGAAAGTCACGAAAATAGCGGCTTTCAACCGGTACAATACGTTGGATTATGAATTGATTTATACCTTTAACGAAAGCGGAAACGTGACTTCGGAATCATATTTTTACAACAAAGAATTGATAACAAAAAAAGAAAATAGCTACGATAAAAATGGGAATCTTGTTCGGGTAAATAACTTTGAACGAGGGAAATTAATTAGTTCCGAAATTTCGGAATATCGCTGCCCGTGAAACGAATCGCTATTTTCAACGTCTAAAATCTAAACAACTCACTTTTATTATGACTACTGATACGCTCAACACATTTGACATCGTTGCTGAAATACAAAAACTCAAGAAAGAGAAAAATGCAGTAATTCTCGCTCATTATTATCAAACGGCTGATATTCAGGATGTTGCAGATTATATTGGTGATAGTCTCGGCTTATCTCAGCAAGCTGCCAAAACAGATGCTGATGTGATTGTGTTTGCGGGAGTGCGGTTTATGGCAGAAACGGCAAAGATTCTTTCACCGTCGAAAAAAGTGGTTTTACCAGATATAAATGCGGGCTGTTCGCTCGAAGAATCTGCCCCCGCCGATAAATTTATCGAGTTCAAAAAGCAACACCCTGAAGCCGTTGTGATTTCTTACGTGAATTGTTCGGCGGAGCTAAAAACACTGACCGATATTGTTTGCACAAGTACCAACGCCGTGAAAATTGTAGAAAGTGTTCCCGAAGGAACTCCGATAATTTTTGCTCCCGATAAAAATCTCGGCGATTATTTGAACAGAGTAACGGGCAGAAACATGATTTTGTGGGACGGGGCTTGCATGGTGCACGAGACGTTTTCGGCGAAAATGATTTCAGAACTAAAAGCAAAACACCCAAACGCAAAGATTATTGCCCACCCCGAAAGCGAAACTCCGGTGCTTGACATTGCGGAGTACATCGGTTCTACAACGGGGCTTTTGAAACACACGATTAATGATCCCGCCGAAGAATTTATCGTAGCAACAGAATCTGGTATTTTGCACCAAATGCGGAAGGCTTCGCCGAATAAAAAATTCCACATTGCCCCATCGGTCAGAAACGGTCAGGCGTGTCAGGCGTGTTCGGACTGCCCGCACATGAAACTTAATACAATGGAGAAGCTATACAATTGCTTGAAAAACGAATCTCCGGAAATAGTTCTCCCGAATGATGTACTCGAAGCAGCTCGGAAACCAATTGAACGAATGCTCGAAATTTCGGCGAAGTGGGGTTTGT
>JANQUM010000334.1 GCA_030731175.1 Spirosomataceae bacterium | reverse complement strand
CGCACAAAAAAAGCGGCTCGAATTTTCTTCGAGCCGCTTTTATATTTTTAAGAAATGTCCCTTCCTGAAATAGCGTTACACAAAAAGTACCGTTATGAGAGAAACAATTGAGAACAAGTATGTTAAGCGTACACAGCGGGATTACAGTCACGCTTTTAAATTGAGTGTTGTTGCCGAGGTCGAACGTGGAGATGTGGGTATTAAAGCCGCCGCCCGTAAATATGGCATCCAATCCCACTCTACGGTAACCAACTGGTTACGGAAATATGGTAACTTTGACTGGGTCAACAAATCGACAGACAAAATGCCAAAATCAAAAGATCAACAACTCCTTGAGTTGGAGCAAAAGGTGCTACTGCTCGAAAAGCAGAAAAACGAACTGGTAAAGAAGGCGGAGATAGCGGACAAGAAGGTCATTTTCTTTGACATGATGATCGATATTGCCGAAGAGGAATTCAAGATCCCGATCAGAAAAAAGTACTCACCCGAACAATCGACCGTTACAAAAGCCAGCAGCAAGAAAGCCTGAGTGCTACTTGTGGATTGCTCGGGGTGAGCCGGCAACTATATTACCGAAGGGTGCAGGCAGAGAATCATAAACGCACTACCGCAACGGCGGTGGTACGGATGGTGAACGACATCAGGTTGCAGATGCCCCGGGTCGGTACGCTGAAGCTTTACCACCTGTTAAAAGACAGGCTCAAGACTTTGGGTGTGGGGCGTGACAGGCTCTTCGCTATCCTGCGGGCCAACAACCTGTTGATTGTACCCAAGAAGAGTTACCATGTGACCACCGACTCGCACCACCGTTTCAGGAAACACAAAAATATAGTGCAGGATATTGTACCTGACCGGCCCGAGCAGGTCTGGGTAGCGGATATTACCTACGTGGGGAACCGGACAAACCCGATGTACCTCTCGCTGGTGACAGATGCTTACTCCAAAAAAATTGTCGGGTATGACGTATCGGACACACTGGAAACAAAAGCTTCGTTGAAAGCACTTGAAATGGCCATCAGCAACAGGATGTATAAAAATGAACCCCTGATCCATCATTCCGACAGGGGCATACAATACTGCAGCGATGATTATCAGCAGGCTTTGAACAAAAATACCATAAATTGCAGTATGACAGAAAGCTATGACCCCTATGCCAACGCAGTCGCAGAAAGGGTCAACGGGGTGTTGAAGCAAGAGTTCATAGACCTGAACAGCCAAATGAATATCAGGACAATGAAAGACCTGGTAAGCAACAGCGTAAAAATTTACAACGGAATAAGACCACACTACTCATGCTTTATGAAAACACCCAATAAAATGCACTTGCAGAGAGAAATAAAAATCAGAACTTACAAAAACAAGAATCCAGTCAACAAGTGTCAACTGGATTCCATAAATTAGACTTTTAAACCTAAAAAAAACGTAACGCTATTTCAGGACAAGACAGTATTTTGCTGCAAAAAAAATGTTTCAATCAAACGAATTGACATCTACAAATTCTTCTCGATCATCTTCTTTGGCGAATAATACCCGCCACGTATGATCAGCAAGTAAAGTGACGTTTGCTAAATATTGATTGAAAGGAAAAGATCTCCCCCACTCGTCTGGGCTGACCATTGAGAGCTGATCGTTACCATTTCGTTTTTCGTACAAATAATACTGATGATTTATAATCGGCTCAAAACCCATTTCAGCATCATAAATTCGTTCTGAAATCGTGATGCGGTCTTTGATTTCTTTGGTTTGCTGGGCAAGCACTTCCATTTGACGATAAATTTTGTGCAACTGCTCGTCGGTTTGTTGCCTCATAGCAAGTTGGGCTTTACCTTTTGTTTTGCCCATATCCTCTTTCCTAATGATTGCACCTCCTGCAGAAGTAGCGTATTCCATCAAGCCGGGATTATCGGCAACCATTTTTTCGTCAACCGGATTTATAAAGTCTTCGTTCATTTTTTAGTTTTCGTTTCGTGAAATAAACTAACGTTGGCTCAACATGTTTGCAGAAATTTGATTTATCCGTAAATTTCCTTTTTCGCCGCCAATAAGGTATTGTGCATCAAAGCCGCTACCGTCATTAATCCAACACCTCCCGGAACGGGCGTTATGAAACTACATTTCTCCGAAACTTCGTCAAATTTCACATCGCCTTTCAACGCAAAACCGCTTTTCTTGGAGTCGTCTTTAACTCGGGTCAAACCCACGTCTATAACCACCGCTCCTTCTTTTACCATATCAGCGGTAACAAATTCGGGTTTGCCCAAGGCTACAACCAAAATATCCGCCTGTAAAGCAATTTCTTTAATATTTGTAGTGCGGCTGTGCGTAAGTGTAACCGTGCAATTGCCAGGATATGCGTTACGTTGCATCAAAATACTCATCGGTAAACCCACAATTTGGCTTCTGCCAATAACAACGCAATGTTTTCCATTCGTTTCAATTCCGTATCTTTTCAGCAGTTCGAGCACGCCAAAAGGTGTTGCAGAAATGTACGCAGGAAGTCCTTTCGCCATTCTACCGATGTTTATCGGGTGAAAACCATCCACATCTTTTTTCGGGTCTATTGCTTCAATTACTTTGTCAACGTTGATGTGCTTTGGAAGGGGAAGTTGCACAATAAAACCATCAACATCGGCGTCATTGTTAAGTCCTTCAATCACTTTTAAGAGTTCGGCCTCTGAAATGTCAGGATTTTGCTTAATTAACGATGATTTGAAACCCACTTGCTCGCACGAGCGAATTTTGCTTGCTACGTAGGTTTCTGAAGCACCGTCTGAGCCTACAAGAACCGCCGCAAGGTGCGGACGTTTTTTTCCAGCTTCAAGCAATTTATCTACTTCAATTTTTAATTCTTCCTTTACTTTTGCGGACGTAACTTTACCGTCAATTAATTGCATGCTAACTTTTTTTTGAACGTTTCGACTATAAATATGTTTATCTTTTTCTAACAAAATTATGAATAAAATCCTCAAACAGCTATCCATTACGTTTATTGTAATCGGAATAATAATGATTTTGTTTTTTCTTCTACTAATCAGCGGCTTAGTTGGCGACGTAGAAGTGAGTATATTCTACGTATTGATGTCCGCTATTTTTCTCGGAATGGGCACTTGGGGCATGCGAAATTACAAGCGTTTTTAGTTTATAGCTTAGAGAAGCAAGCTGCTAAGTAGAACACTTTTACTTCAACCTTGGTATTATCAACTTCAAAACTGCATCAGAATCAACACCGACACAAATATTGACTTTGGGGCGGTCTTTCCACGGTAAAAGTGCGTCACGCTCTTCAAGTTCATCAAGCATCGGCCAAGTTTTTCCAAAACTGATACAATTTGCAGTTTCAACTTTTAGCGGGTACGCTTCGACCGTAAATAAATCACGGTTTAACAGGTAGGCAACTGCCGAAGAATCGTGGACGAAAATTCCATCAATCTTATTATTTTTTTTGTAAAATTCGAGGTAAAAAACAGTCGCTGCCGCCACGTAGTTGTTCAAATCGGAGGGTCTTGCAGCTACTTCAGTTAATTGTGCCGTGGTCATCAACACTTTGTGCGTTACATCCAGCCCAATCATATTTACCTGCCAGTTTGCACCAAAAA
>JANQUM010000333.1 GCA_030731175.1 Spirosomataceae bacterium | reverse complement strand
TATTGAGCGGATAACAAAGCGTTATTTTCGCACCTAATTCACGGTGTAAAATTTCTCCCAGCATGGGCATTGATTCTTCCGAACGGTATTCTTCGTCACCGATTACAAATACAATATGGGGTGCTTTCTTTTGGGCGAAAGCAACAAATGTGAAAAGAAATAAGAATGCAATGATCAATGATTTTTTCATATGTCTATGTGTTGAATAAATTGATAAAACCTCACAGGTTTTTGAAACCTGTGAGGTTGAGGTTCTCAATTTGGGTGTATTTTTAGCAACTCGTCAGGTGTATAAAAGCCTTGTTTACCTTTGGTTTCGTCACGCACTTTTTTTACGAATTCAGAAGTAAGGTGCTCGGATGTCGTGTTGCCGAACGCATTGCGGACGTAATTTCCCACGGCGGCAATTTCATCATCGTTCAGCATTCCGCCGTAAGGGGTCATTGGTACGTTGCCGGGGTATTTTTTGCCGTTTACCTCGATTGGCCCATATAAGCCATTGAGCATAATTTTGACAAACCTATCGCGGTTTCCCATCACCCAGCGGCTTCCTGCTAACGGCGGAAAACCCGATGATTCAAGCCCCGCACCGTTTGGTTGGTGGCAAGTGCCACAATAACCGTCACGGTTGTAAATTTCTTTCCCTAACGCTACCAATCGGTCTGCCTCAGAAATATCAGGGTTTTCATTTATTAATTTCTGAGCATCTTCTACTCTTCCTGCGGCAATGAGCCTTTTTATCTCAGCTTGCTTTTGGGCGGAGATAGAAATGAGGTATTCGCTGATTGGTTTTTTGACGAAATCGTACTGCTTTTTCATCCAAGAATCAATTTCGTTTTGCTCGAAACTTGACATAACCCTTTCTTTACCGTTTTCGTCGAGCCAAGAACCCGCCGTCATGGCTTCCATCCGTACCCGTCCTTGCGGATCGTTGGCGGCTTTTGCCAAAAGTTCAGTTTGATTTTTAATTCGATGTCCGTTGTAACGTAATACTTTTACGCTTGCGGCACGAACCCGATAATCGGGCGATTTTAGCAATTTATTCAAAAGGTCTTCGTCTATTCTATTTAAGCCCCAACTCACCCAAAGGCCTTCGAGTAGATGATGTTGATAGTCTTTGTCGGACTTATCCAGGTTGGCAGTCCAAGTTTTCAACGCCGCCAACACGTCGTTTGGATTACGTTCACGTAATTCTCGGCGGGTGCGGTAGCGGGTACGGTATTCTGGTAGTTTCAAATTGTCTAATAACTCTGGAATTGATGCTCCATCCACTTTTGCGGGTTTTACTAACGGACGCGAAGGATACGTAATTCGGTAGATTTTCCCGTGAACGTGGTCTCGTAGCGGGTCGCGGGCGTTATGTTGCATGTGACCAATCAAGACATTGTGCCAATCGGCAAGATAAAGTGATCCGTCGGGGGCAAATTCCATATCAACGGGGCGAAAATTCGGGTCGGTACTCGTTATTAAATCCATGCGGTGCTTGGTTTTGTAACCCGTGCCATCGTCTATCATTTGGTGAACTTTCATTCCCAAAAATCCGATGGTATTGTTAATCATCATATCGCCCTGCATCTCGTCGGGAAAATGGCGACTGTGCACAAATTCGAGTCCTGAAGTCGGACGAACTTTATGAGCCTCCTCAATCAGATTATCTGAATTTGGGTGCGAAATTCCGTAAACCGATTTTACAGTTCCGGGCATCAGCCAATAAACGTCTGGCCCAGAGGTTGCGGCGAAGAAATTCTGTCCCCATTCGTCAAACGCAATTCCCCAAGGATTCGGAATTGGAAGTTGAGCGGTGCGTTCAAGGTGCTTACGTTGCGGATTGTAACGCATAAAACCGCCGTTTGTGGCACGAACCGGTCCGTACGGTGTTTCAACGTTTGTGTGCAGAAATACGCCCTCGCCCATGTAAATTGCTCCTGATGGATCAGCACAAAAAGCACTAATTACGTGGTGGGTATCGTGGTCGTCAAAGCCGCTCAAAATGATTTCTACTTTGTCGGCTTTGTCGTCGCCGTCGGTGTCGGTGTAGAGCTTAAGGTTTGTTCCCTGCGAAATGTAAACGCCTTCGGGTGCGAATTCAAATCCGGCAGGAATTTGCAGTTTGTCAACAAAAACGGTCAATTTATCCGCTTTATTATCGCCGTCGGTATCTTCTAAAATAATGAGTTTGTCGTTGGGCTTTTCGTCGCCTGGTTTATAATGCGGGTACGTTGGCATTACAGCAACCCAAAGTCTGCCTTTATTGTCAAACGCAATTTGTGAAGGATTTGCCAGTTCGGGAAAGTCTGCTTCGGAAGCGAAAAGCTCAACTTTGAAACCCGGAGCCATCGTAAATTTAGACATTGCATCTTCGCCGTAGAGGTACGGAATGCTTTCGCCGAGTTCGAAATTGGTTTTTATCGTGTTTAATTTAACCGTTTTGGCATCGGCGGTAACTAAGTCGTATTTTTTGCCTTTCGCCAAAGCCCAAATTGCCTTATCACGATTGACCGTCATTTCGCGGTTTTTCTGAATTTCCAACGGGTAATTATCGTTGCCGAACGGGTTGTAACGCCGTCCGAAAACGTGCACGCCGTTTGGTACTTTATAATCGTTATGCCAAAACCAGTTTTTTTCTAAAACCGCTTCCCGCATTTTTTCTTTGGAAGCGATTGCTGTTGCTTTGCTTTTTCCGAAAACTTCGTCCGCTAAAAGTGCAGAGAAAAGTTCGTAGCCCGCTTCGTTTAGCTGCAATCCGTCAATGGTCAGTGGTTCGCCGCTGGCAAACCACTGGCTACTCGGCGAAAACGCATCCACGAAAAGTACGTTATACTTTGCCGCCACTTCTTGCATGGCGGCGGTGTAAAGTCGAAGATTTTGGTTTTCGGTTTTGCCGTTTGGGAGATCGTATTTGGCGGATAAATCTTGAAATGCAATCGGTGAAACTAACGCCAATTGCGGGGAAGACGCTCCGTTGTAACGCTGAGAAAGTGTATGCTCAATAAAAGCGGCGAGTTCGTTTTTGTAGTTTTCAACGCCTGCCTTACCTTCGTAAGATTCATTGAAACCGAAACAGGCGATAATTACGTCTGTTTTGAGTCGGGCCAGCCATTCGTCGGGATATTCAAAATGTCCTTCTGGATTTGATGGAATGCCGAGTTCGGTTTGGAATTTTTCGGCTCCAGGAAAAGCCCAGGGCGTATTTCTACCCGAATGCGGACGAAAACCGGGCGTATCGCCGCCGTCGCACATATTGCGAATTACGAGGTCTTTTTCGGGATTTCTCAGGTAGAGTTCCGTTTCAAAAAGTCCGTAGTTCATCATTCGGGAACACAAATTATTTCCGATTAACGAAATGCGAGTGCCTTGCGAAAGAGAGAGTTTTTTTTCTGTTTTGGCGATAAACCCACCAAAAAGTAGGAGTGCTAAAAACGAAAAATACCTAATGGCACTCCGCTTTTGCTTCGGGGCAAAGTTTTGCATGAAGTTATAGAACAAATTAAAGGTTGAATTAAATTATTCTAAGGTCGGGAAAAGGATTGACCTACGCAAAAATTCTACCTGAAATTGAGACAAACCGCTTCAACTGGTCGATTTACGTCAAACTATTTC
>JANQUM010000332.1 GCA_030731175.1 Spirosomataceae bacterium | reverse complement strand
ATTTTAACTTGCTTGACATGAGTACCATCGGCTCGATGGAGGTCATCAAAGGTCCCGCCGGAAGTATGTACGGAGCCAGCACGGGTGGCGTAATTTTGCTGAAAAGTCGGGGTGCGAATGCAAGTCAGGAAAAAGCAAACGGCTTACGAATTGGGGCATTGACGGGAGAGTTTGGAACGATGAATTTCAACGCCGCTTACACGGTTGCCACCGAAAAAGTCAACTCAGTTTTGACCTACGGAAGACAAAAAACGGACGGTTATCGAGAACATACCAATATGAATCGCGACGTATTGAACTGGCGTTCGAGTTTCTTTTATGATAAAAATAAAACACTGAACATCAATGTTTTGTACGCTGATTTGAATTATCAAACACCCGGAGGTTTAACAGCCGAGCAAGCAGAAGATAATCCGCAGCAATCTCGCCCGGCAACTCGTTTTACCAAAAGTTCGATTGAGCAACAAGCGGCAATCAAACAACGGTTTTTCACGACCGGAATTTCGCACGAACAACGCTGGGATTCGGGAATGTCTTGGACAACATCCGTGTTCGGAAATATCTCGCATTTAGAAAATCCATTCATCACCAATTATGAAATTCGGGACGAAAACTCTATCGGTGGAAGAACGCAATTTGTTTACGAGAAAGCATTTGATAATGTAAATTCAAAAACGGTTATAGGCGGTGAATTAATCAGAACTTACGCGGTTTTTGATGTCTATGATAATGAAGGCGGCGTAATCGGGAATCAGCAATTTGAAGAAGAAGTAACATCTCGGCAAAGTAGTATTTTTTTGCAAGAAGAACTGACTTTCAATAACGGTTTCATTTTAACGCTTGGCGGAAGTCTGAACGAACAATATTACCGCTATTTCCGCCGCTCAGATGCTCTAAATACTCTGCCAATTGAAGACCTTTCTGCCGTGCCGTTTTCTCCGAGAATTGCCTTGTTGAAAAAACTTGGAAACAACTTTTCGGTGTACGGAAGTTTGAGCCGTGGTTTCTCACCACCTACCGTTCAAGAATTTGTAACGGGCTATCAGTCAGCGATTTCGTTAGTGCAGCTTGCCGCCGAGGTTGGACGAAATATAGAATTTGGCAGCAAAGGAAAACTTTGGAATAACCGATTGACTTACGATGTTTCGGTTTACAATATGGAGCTTTCAAACACAATCGTTCGGCGATTGGATGCCAACGAGCGAGAGCAATTTATTAACTCAGGAAATACCCGACAAAACGGTTTGGAAATTATGCTGAACGCCGAGCTTTTACCTAAAAAACTCAACGTTTTCAGTAGCTATACTTTCAACGATTACACGTACTTAGATTACCAACGAGACGACGTTGATTTTTCGGAAAATACGATTCCGAGCGTGCCGAAAAACGTGTGGGTTTCGGGAGCAGATTTAACGTTTGAAAATGGCTTTTACGCTTCGGCTCAACTCAACTTCACGGACGAAATTTTCCTGAACGATGCCAATACCGTTTCTGCCGACTCATACTTTTTATTAAATGCCCGCTTGGGCTGGAAAGGAAGGGTGCAAAATACTGATTTTAACTTTTTTGTGGACGGTGATAATCTGCTAAATCAGACCTATAGTTTAGGAAACGATAATAACGCTTTCGGTAATCGTTATTTTAACCCCGCTCCGCCACGGAACTTTAGAATTGGGGCGAATTTTGGGATTTGACGTGGACAAGAGGCGATTAGTTTTTCTAAATGAACTCGTAAAAGCCATCAAAACCCTTTGCTTTTAATCCTGTTTTTAGCTTTTTATCTCCTGTCCAAAGCAAAATATTTAATTCAATGGAAAGGGCAACAAAAGGAGTGTCTTTTGGGTCAATATCTTTACAGAGGTCATATGCTTTTTGGCGACTTTGAGTGCTTATCACATCAAGCGGGATGAACTTTACACGCTCAATAATACTGTTGAAAAAGGCGAAGAATTCAACATCATTCAATTTAGTATATTTTAGTAGTTTTCTCTGATGATGGAAAATTTCTGAAATGATGTAATTTGGGGCATATAGAGTGAAGTCATCGTCTAAAAGTACATCTCTTATGCGTGACTCATGAGGAAGTAGCGAAGAAAATATCAGATTTGTGTCGATTACTAAAGATTTACTCATTTTCGTGAAACTCCTTTCAAAAACGAATCCTTGTTTTTCTCCCACCAATCGGAATCTATTTCGTCTGCGAGCTGCCCAATCTCAACAGAAAACTGAGCGTTTTGAGCGGTAGATTCTATTTCTAAACGTTTGAGTAATGACAATAAATACCCATTATCGAAGGTGTTTCGATTAAAACGTATCAACATCTCCTCACCAGTATTTTCAATCGTTAAAGAACTCATATGATTTTAGTTTTTAGTAAAAATAAGCAATTCTAAGTACATTTTATCAAACGGCTCGTTTTGAATAGTTATTTTTAATTGCACAGATTCTAAATCACTTCAAATACTTCGCATAATAGCGTTGATACGGGCGGCAAATTACTTCAAAGAGCCACTGCAGAAAACGCCCAATCCTGAATAGTTTTGACGGAAAAATCTGTCGTTTATCTTTCAAAACTCCTTCAATGATCGCATCTGCTACTTGTTCGGGAGTTTGGGAAGGCCACGGCGTAACGGGAGTTTTTTGCGTATTGGCTTGCTTAAAAAAGTTGGTGCGGGTTGCTACGGGATAAACTAATGATAAGCTACTTCTTGGGTGATTTTCGTACCAAAAAGCATCCGCAAAGCGGTCGAGGGCGGCTTTGGTTGCTCCGTAAAAAGCATAACCGGGAATGCCTAATTTCGCCATTGCCGATGCGGTTATAATCGTCAAGTTAACGTTTTTCATCCCCATCATTTTCTGTAAAATGTACAGCGGAGCAACGGTGTTAACTTTAAAAATATTTTCGATGCGTTCGTAATCGGGCTTGCCAACGGTTTCGTAATACGCAAACCCCGCATTGGCGAAGAAAATGTCAATTTCTCTGAATTTGAAACACGACTGAGCAAATACGTTTTCGATGTTATCGAATCGGGACATATCTGCGTCAATAAACGTGACGTCGTCCATTTTTTCGGGAAGTGGTTGCACATCAACCGCCACGATTTGCGTGCCCTCAATTTTACGAAGCTTATTCAGCAAAGCCCAGCCAATTCCTGACGACGCTCCAGTAATTACAATACGTTTATTTTCAAATTGCATGGCGTAAATTTTGTACTCAGCAAAGTTATACTGAAATTGTTAACGAAAAAGAATTTCACAAAAACCTCCCCAAATCTTATTCAATGAAACACATCTTCTCGTTACTTCTACTCACCGTTACGTTATCTTGCTCAAAGCAAACCGCTGATTTAATAGTGACAAACGCCGTGGTTTACACCGTAAATGATGACTTCACTACCGCCGAAGCCTTCGCAGTAAAAGACGGAAAGTTTATAGCCGTTGGAACTACGGACGAAATCACCTCCAACTATACTTCTGAAAACATAATTGATGCTGACGGCAAAGCCATTTTTCCAGGATTGTACGATCCGCACTCTCACTTTGTGGGTTTGGGGCAAATGCTTTCGCAGGCTGATTTAATCGGCACCACTTCTTTCAAAGATATTAT
>JANQUM010000331.1 GCA_030731175.1 Spirosomataceae bacterium | reverse complement strand
AAATTGATCCCTACCTCCGCCCAGTTTATGATGCTCTGCAAGACATGTTAAGTACCGAAAAATTAAACGGTTACATTGAAAAAAATATCGTAGAAATTGCACCCCTCGCCTACATGCGAGGCAGAACACTAAATGATGCATTTATTTTACTCGACGAAGCACAAAACACTACGTCTATGCAATTGAAGATGTTTTTGACCCGCATGGGAACTGAATCAAAAATGATAATTACGGGCGATATAACTCAAATTGATTTACCACGTAGCCAGCGATCGGGGCTTGTGGATGCCTACCGCATGTTGCGAAATATCAACGGAATAAAATTTATTGAACTTGACGCAAGCGATGTTGTCCGTCATCCGTTAGTTGTTGAAATATTAAAGGCTTATGAGAAAGAAGAGAATAACGCTACTCGGTAGTATTCTGTGCTTTATTTTTCACTTTAGTTTTTCGCAAGGACGTAGGTGTGCGGTCGAATCAAAAACTACTGATTTACTCAGAAATGAGCAGCTGCAAAGCTTGATCGAGCAAAACCGTCTGAAAACTAACCGCCAAACAAGAACTGCAACTGAAATTATTACAATTCCGGTTGTGGTTCATGTAATTCATTCAGACCGATCAGGCATAATTGGCGGAGAAAATAACGGAAATATTAGCGATGAACAGATTTTATCTCAAATAAGAGTACTGAACAATGATTTCAGAAGAATTCCAAACACCTTGGGTTTCAATGATAATCCGGTCGGGACCGACATGGAAATCAACTTTGAGTTGGCTCGTAAAACGCCCGACGGTTTACCAACAAATGGAATAATTCGGGTTTACAATCCAAAAGCTTCGTACGATGTTTTTGACGATATTGACCTGCTTTCTCAGCTCTCCTACTGGGATTCTGAACGCTACCTCAATATTTGGGTGACAACCTTGACCGATAACTACATTGGCTACGCTGAATTTCCAACGGGAGATTTCAACGGGCTTGATTTTGACGAAACAAACCCAAGAACCGACGGCGTAATTATCGAACATACCGTTTTCGGAAATCGAACTGGTACAGCTTCGTTTGGAAGTTATACCTACGGCCGAACGCTTACGCACGAAGTCGGGCACTGGTTTGGGCTAATTCACACGTGGGGAGATTCTTTTTGTGGCACAGATTATTGTGAAGATACACCACAAGTCTCGGGACCGAACAATACCAATGCTTGCGTAGCCCGACCGTCACGGTGCGACGGCGTTTCAAGAATACCGATGATTGAAAATTACCTCGATTACACCCCAGATTCGTGCATGAATACCTTTACGCAGAGTCAGAAAGAACGGATTAGAGCAATTATTGAAATATCTCAACGCCGCAACAGACTTGTAAAAGCCGCTCAATTAAATTTTCAGCCGGTAACAGAAACTACGCTTTCGATAATAAATAATCCTGGAACTAATTCCACACTTCAAATTAGAGTTGACTTGCCCGATTTTCAAGATTTTACCGTGAATTTATTTTCGCTTTCAGGCGTACTAATCACCTCTAAAGAGTATATTGACTTTCCGGGAGCATTAATTACAGCTGGAGAGCTAACACAAAAAAAAGGTATTTATATCGTTCAGCTTCAAACAGACACGAACGTATTGACCAAAAAAATTATTCTATTTTGACCATGACAAAAGAAAAAAAACCTGACTTTGACACCATTTTTATGGAACTTGCAGCCAACCTCGCTAAACGCTCGCACTGCGTTAGGGCTCAGGTTGGAGCAGTTTTAACCAACGAAACCCGCATCATCTCAATTGGTTACAATGGCCCTCCCTCTGAAACGCATAACTGCGATGAAGAATTTGGATCGTCTGGTTGTCCAAAAGACTCGAAAGGAAGTTGCAGTCTCGCCCTTCACGCCGAGCAAAACGCCATTTTGTACGCCGTAAAAAACGGCAGTCGAGTGGAAGGAGGCACAATTTACGTTACACTATCGCCTTGTATTTCCTGTGCGAGAGTAATTTACACCATGAAAATCAAGAAGGTTTTTTACCTGAATTCATACGCAGAATACAAAGGTATTCCGGTTGACGAAGGCGTAGAGTTTTTGCGTAAATTTGGTATCGAAGTAGAGAAAATGAATTTATGAATTACTTAGCTCACTTGGCACTTTCCGGCGGAATTGAAGAAGTTTTGGCAGGAAATATCATCGAAGATTTCATTACTGGAAGAATCGAACACCCAAGAAATGCCTTTCTAACTGAAGAATTAATAGTTGGCGTAAAATTGCACCGTCTCATTGACACGTTCACGGATACCAACGAAAATGTGACCAATTGTAAGCGGCTTTTTTATGATTCAATCGGAAAATACGCTGGTATCGTGGTTGACATATTTTTTGACCATTTCCTGATAAAAAACTGGTCGCAGTTTTATGAAACCTCTTTAAACGATTTTTGTAAAAACGTTTACGAAGTACTTCCAAGGTATCGTACATTTTACCCCAAACCACTCGTAAAAGTAGTAGATTCGATGGTATCGCACCAATGGCTAACCCACTACGAATACGAATGGGGGCTTACGCGAGCAATGCAAAGTGTTAATATAAAAATTGGAATTGACAATCACCTCAATGAAGCCCTACCCACTTTCTGGACAAATTATGCGTACCTTAATCAGCAATTTCTACTATTTTATCCTGAATTGAAATCCATGTGCGAAAACTTTATACAAACCTCAATATTTGCTGATGAAAAGTAATTTTTCAACCGTTTTAAAAGGAATCACTAAGAAATCGCTTTCGCCGCTTTACCTATTTCACGGAAAAGAACCGTATTACGCAAATCAGCTAACTGAACGTATAATCGAACTTGCCGTTCCCGTAAGCGAAAAAAGTTTTAATGAGCAAATTCTTTTTGGCAAAGACGTAAAAGTGGGTGATGTAATAAACGCCGCTAGACGCTATCCGATGATGGCAGAACGACAACTAATTGTTGTAAAAAACGCCGAGGCTATTCAGGATATAAATATCAAAGAACAATACGAGCTGCTGAAAAACTACGCCGATAATCCGTTAAGTTCCACGGTTTTAGTCCTTCAATTTGACTCTCAACTTGACGAACGCAAAACGTGGGTGAAAGCATTTACAAAAACCGCTTTTGTATTCAAATCAGCTCCACTTTACGATAACGAGTTACCCGATTTCGTGTCCTCTTATTGTCAGTCTAAAGGCGTAAATATTACCTTGAAAGCAAATCATTTATTGATTGAACACACCGGAAACGACTTACCCAAACTCACCAAAGAAATTGATAAAGTGCTACTCAATCTCACAATTGGGCAAAGTATTGAAGAAGAACACGTTGAAAAATACGTGGGCATTAGCAAAGATTATAACGTATTTGAATTGCAACGTGCCTTGGGAAGAAGAAACTTTGGGCAGTCGTTCAGGATAATCACTTACATGGGGAAAAACGCGAAGAAGAACCCTATTCAGCCGCTTATAATAGTACTGTTTAGTTATTTCTCAAAGATACTTTTACTAAAAGCGCTACCATTTCTGATTTAGTGGGTAAAGTAGTTATTTTCTTTGCGATGTTATTTGCAACAGTTGAAGCAGCAAATCGTTTAGGCTTTT
>JANQUM010000330.1:1729-3609 GCA_030731175.1 Spirosomataceae bacterium | reverse complement strand
GCGTTGCTCGAAAACCTCAATGAACAAGACGCCGACATCATTTTCATCAAGAATATCGATAACGTAGTTCCCGATCATTTAAAAGGCGAAACCGTCATTTACAAAAAGGCATTAGCGGGAATTTTGATCAATACCAAGAAGCAAATTGCCTCGTATTTGAAGCGTTTGAACAAAGAAGAAGTAACCGCTTACATGGTACAGAAAGTGGCTCGCTTCCTGAAAAACGACCTTTGCATTGAACCACCAACAGGTTTCCGAAACTGGACTTTTGACGAAAAACTGGCGTATTGCAAGCAAAAACTCAATCGCCCAATCAGAGTTTGCGGCATGGTGAAAAACGTGGGCGAACCCGGCGGCGGACCGTTTTGGGCAAAGAACGACGACGGCTCGGTTTCTTTGCACATTGTAGAATCTGCTCAATTTGATATGACGAACAAAAAGCAGCAAGCCATTTTTGAAAACGCTACGCATTTCAACCCCGTTGACCTGATAGTTTCGACGAAAGATTTCCAGAAAAAGCCATTTGATTTACTCCAATTCCGTGACCCAAAAACGGGATTCGTTACCGGAAAATCAATGAACGGAAAAGAACTACAAGCCCAAGAACTTCCCGGACTTTGGAACGGAGCCATGGCAAACTGGAATACGCTTTTCGTAGAAGTACCGCTGATTACGTTTAACCCCGTAAAAACGGTAAATGATTTGCTGAGAGCAGAGCATCAGCCGGAGGGTTGATAAACTAAATTATAAGGTCGCCCCATAACTAATTCGGCTATGAGGCGACCTTATACCACCTACTATAAAATTTAATTAACTCACCTGACCGATGGTTGTACCGTCGCTCAGGTGCTGCTACGAGTGAGACTCGTAAAACGCCCCTGCGACGGCAAAACTGTTGCACCGAGCCGCTAAATTATTCCCTCAAAATACGTCCGTTGTTTGATTCGTAATCTTGTCGTACCTTTGATTTTGGCAATACATTCCACAAAAATAATACATGCACGTCATCGGAAGAACAGACAAAGTTGATTTTCCTGAATTTGAGTTGAAAAACATAGCTGTCAAAACCGATACCGGAGCTTTCACATCTACCATTCATTGTTCTCACACCGCAGAGATAATCGTCGATAATCAAAACTACCTTGAGTTTAAACCCTTAGATCCGACCTTTGAAGGTTTCACAGATTCCGTTGTCAGAACAAAAGATTTTCAGAAAAGAGTGGTAAAAAATTCTTTCGGAACAAGCGAAGAGCGTTACGTCATCACCACTAAAATTATCATATTTTCAACCGAATATTCCATCGAATTAACGTTGAGTCAACGTGGTAAAATGAAATACCCGATTCTGTTAGGGAGGAAATTTCTCAATAAAAAATTTACGGTTAACACCGCACAAAAAAATAACTCATTCAAACAAAAAATAATCAAAATAAGTAGTAGCAAATGAAAATCGCAATTTTATCAAGGGGTCCGAAACTTTACTCTACCATTAGGTTAGTGGAAGCTAT
The DNA here is from genome assembly GCA_030731175.1 of Spirosomataceae bacterium. Taxonomy (GTDB): domain Bacteria; phylum Bacteroidota; class Bacteroidia; order Cytophagales; family Spirosomataceae; genus JANQUM01. The sequence goes on along the minus strand of JANQUM010000330.1, from coordinate 2,101 downwards.
ACAGCAAAGAGGACATGAAGCCGTAGTGATTGATCATTTGAAATGTATCATAGAATTAGAAAAAAAAGCTCCGAAAATATTCTACCAAGGCAAATACTTAACAGATATTGATGCCATTATTCCAAGAATCGGAGCATCAGTTACGTTTTATGGAACTGCCGTAGTTCGTCAATTTGAGATGATGAAAGCCTTTTCTGCCGTTGAATCGCAGGCGTTGATTCGCTCACGAGATAAATTGCGAAGCTTACAGGTACTTGCTCGTGCAGGGGTAGGAATGCCCAAGACGGTTTTTGCTAACGGTGCAAAAAGCGTAGATCACGTAATTGAAAGCGTTGGTGGAGCACCGCTAATTCTTAAATTATTGGAAGGAAC
>JANQUM010000330.1:0-1629 GCA_030731175.1 Spirosomataceae bacterium | reverse complement strand
GTTTTCTTAGAAATGGAAGTTGCAAAACTCCACACCAGAAATCACATAAGCGTTCCGGTTATTATTGAGCGGGCTAAAGAAGACGGGCCGGTACTGTTGCTTTTGGCAGGAGTTCACGGCGACGAAACCAACGGTGTTGCCATTGTGCGGGACATTATCCGTAAAAAGTATAACCGCCCCGAGCGAGGAACTATCATTTGTATTCCGGTGCTTAATTCATTCGGCTACCTGAACCAAACCCGTGAATTTCCTGACGGACGAGACCTCAACAGAATGTTCCCTGGTTCGGCAAGTGGCTCGTTGGCGAGTCAATTTGCTTATAAATTTATGAAAGAAATTGCCCCGCACGTAGATTACGTGTTGGATTTTCACACCGGCGGTGCGGCACGAGAAAACTACCCCAATGTACGGTACGGTGGCGGGCAACCAGTCAACGCTGCGTTGGTTGAGGTTTTTAACGCCCCTTTTACAGTCCACTCAAATTACATTCCGAAGTCGATTCGGGATGCCATAAACAAACTCGGAAAACCGATTTTGTTGTTTGAAGGCGGGAAATCACTCCAACTTGACCCTTTTGTGGTTGAAGTAGGCGTTGAGGGTGCGATGAACGTAATGAAATACCTCAAAATGCACAGCGGAGAAGTGGTTAAAAAGCACGTTCCGGTGGTTGTCAAAAAAAGCAACTGGATTCGGGCTCCGTACTCCGGTTTATTCGAGTCGGTAGTGAAAAATGGAAGTTTCGCGACAAAGAAAACCGTTCTTGGCAGAATTTCTGACCCCTACGGTGAATTCGAAAAAATTGTTAAAGCACCCGCCGATTGCTACATTTTTGGCATGAATACTTCTCCAATTGTGAACAAAGGCGACGCCCTTTTTCATGTAAGTACGCAGGTAGAAGCATCCGTTTTGTGATGTTTTAACTTATCAAATCAACTCTTCTTTCAACCAAGCCTTAAAATCTCCATAATCCGCTGCCATTTGGGTGGCGGATTTTTCTTTTTCGAGTAGTTCGGAAAGTCGTTTCGGGATTTCAAGTTTCTTATTGAGCGTTGGCTCTACGTCAGGCAAGAATTTAGCGTAGTGAGCGGTGGAGTGAAATACGCCGCTGACTTCTTTATCGGTTTGCTTTAGGTATTCTTTTAACCCCAAATACGCAATTGCGGTGTGCGGGCACATGACGTATCCCGTGCGGGCGTAAACGTCTTGCATGCAAAGGCGTGTTGCTTCGTCGGTGTAATAAAATCCTGATAAGTTGTTTTTCAGTTCGTCGTAAGAATCGCCGAATAAGGCTTTTAAACGAGGAAAATTACTAGGATTTCCCACATCCATCGCATTTGAAATCGTCGAAATTGAAGGATTTATTGGGGTAAAATTTGCTGTTTCGATGTATTCAGGCACAACTTTGTTTACGTTCGTTGCGGCGATGAACCGCTCAACGGGCATTCCCATTCGCCACGCAATTACGCCCGCACTGAGGTTTCCGAAATTCCCGCTCGGAACTGAAAAAACGATTGGTTTACCCGCTTTTTTGAGTTGGGCGTAAGCGTAAACGTAATAAAACGCCTGCGGAATCAGGCGAGCAATATTGATAGAATTTGCCGAAGCAAGATTAAATTCGTTGCGTAATTC
>JANQUM010000329.1:1804-3619 GCA_030731175.1 Spirosomataceae bacterium | reverse complement strand
CTTTTTTGTTGGTTTAAACTAAAAATAATTACCTTTATTCTTAAAATAATTTAAAAACCATCAGCCCAATGAAAAGAACCCTGCTACTTCTCTGTTTATTCCCGATTTTGAGTTTCGCTCAATCCATTATTCCTGCACCCGTCAGCTACGAAAGCACGCAGGATATGTTTATGCTTGATAACAGCGTAAGCATTGACGTTCGCACCGAAAACGCCGAAGTAAAACGCATGGCGGAGCAATTTGCTGAAATATCGGCACGCTCTGGCACGACGTTGAAGTTCAAATCAGTGGCAATGCCGAGTCAACAAAATAAAGCTATAATTTTCTCCTTGAATACTATTTCAAATACAAAATTAGGCGACGAAGGCTACACCCTCAGCGTAAAAAATGAAAGCGTCGAGATAACAGCAAATAAACCTGCCGGTATTTTCAACGGAATCCAAACGCTTCGTCAGCTACTTCCAGCTGATTACGAACGCAAAGACATGGCAATGGGAATTGGTATGTTAATGGGCTGCGAAATAACGGATTACCCACGTTTTGGTTGGAGAGGATTAATGCTCGACGTAAGCCGCCACTTTTTTACAGTAGAAGAAGTCAAGGAATATATAGATATGATGTCGCGGTATAAATTCAACACCCTTCATTGGCACCTAACAGACGACAACGGATGGAGAATTGAGATAAAATCGCTTCCAAAACTCACCGAAGTAGGAGCGTGGCGGGTAGAGCGTTTCGGGCATTACGGCGAACGCAAAGATCCGCAGCCAGATGAGCCTGCCACTTACGGCGGTTTTTATACGCACGAAGACATCAAAGAAGTTGTAGCATATGCGGCAGCACTGAATGTCACCATTGTTCCTGAAATAGACGTTCCTGGTCATAGTCTTGCCATGCTGGCGGCTTATCCCGAATTATCAATTGATGGAGGAGAACGCTACGTTAACCCCGGAACAGAGTTCTCGGAGTGGTACGCCGATGGTACATTCAAAATGCTGATAGATAATACATTAGATCCCTCAAACGAGAAGGTTTACGAAGTTTTAGACAAGGTATTTACTGAAGTTGCCGCACTTTTTCCGAATCCGTACATACACATTGGAGGTGATGAATGCTACCACGGCTATTGGGAAGCAGATAGCGATAATCAGAAATTGATGAAAAAAGAAGGTCTGAAAAACGGACACGAACTTCAAGGTTATTTCTTGAAAAAGGTCGGTAAAATTGTACGGAGTAAAGGAAAGAAGGTAATCGGTTGGGATGAAATATTGGAAGGTGGTTTATCACCCGATGATGCAGTGATGAGCTGGCGAGGTATGAAAGGCGGAATAGAAGCGGCAAAGATGGGGCATCCGGTGGTGATGACTCCCACTACCTTTGCGTACCTTGACTATACCCAAGGCGACCATACCGTTGAGCAGCCCATTTACGCTGATTTGAGCTTGAAAAAAGCATATTCTTTTGAGCCCGTTCCTGAAGGTGTTGATCAAAAGTACATTTTAGGCGGACAAGGAAATCTCTGGACCGAACAAATCCCGACCATTCGCCACGCTTTTTACATGACATATCCGCGGGCATTTGCCATTTCTGAAACGCTCTGGAGTTCGAAAGAAAAGAAAGATTGGGGTAGTTTTGTTAGCAGAACCGAGCAGCATTTTCAACGATTCGATGCACAAGAATCTGCTATCTCACGAGCCATTTATGACCCAATAATCAAGAGTAAAAATGAGGACGGAAAACTCGTGGTAACTATCACTTCAGACTTACCCAATACCGAATTATACTACACAATAGATAATACTTTTCCCGATAATT
>JANQUM010000329.1:0-1704 GCA_030731175.1 Spirosomataceae bacterium | reverse complement strand
CGTAAGGATTAATTTTTTATTAACCATTTTTAACTTAATTTATCTATGAAGGCAAAAATTTTACTTAAATGCCTTTCTCTGAGCTTCATGATTTTATTGGCTACCACCGCTTTCTCTCAGCAGAAAGTAACGGGAACCGTAATTGACGAAACTGGAGGAGGGATTCCCGGTGTGAGTGTTTCTGTGAAAGGAACAACTCAAGGAACAATTACCGACGGTGAAGGTAATTACTCACTTAATGTTAATGGTGCTAACCGCACCTTAGTATTTAGTTCAATTGGTTTTTTGACGCAAGAAGTTGCGGTTAGTAATCAGTCAGTTATAAACATAACTATAGTTGAAGATGCACAAAGTTTAGACGAAGTCATTGTAACGGGTTATTCCATTACTAATAAGAAAGAGTCAACGGCTGCGGCTTCAATCGTGAAAGCTAAAGATTTACAGCAGATTCCTTCTGGAAACGTTGAGCAGCAATTGCAAGGACGTGTGGCTGGACTTACTGTAATTACAAACGGTCAGCCAGGTACAGCAAGTATCATTCGTGTGCGTGGTTTTGGTGCCTTTGGTGGTAACGAGCCGTTATACGTAGTAGATGGTATTCCTGTTGGATCAATTGATTATGTATCACCAGACGACATCGCAAGTACTACTGTACTTAAAGATGCTGCTGCTGCTTCTATCTACGGTGCTCGTGCTGCAAACGGTGTAATTGTAATTACAACCAAGCAAGGTACTAAAGGCAAAAGAGGCGTTCAGGTATCTTACGATGGTTTCGTTGGTTTTACTGACCCGAACGTAGGCGGACAGCCGCAAATGCTTAGCCCGCAAGAGCAAGCTGATTATACCCACATTGCTTACCGCAATAACGCAGCTGCAAACGGTACTGCACCACAATACACTCACCCACAATACGGTAACCAAGCTCAGGCAACTTTGCCAGATTGGTTGCACGCAAACGGGCAAAACGGTGTGCGTGGAGCAATTGACCGTGCCGCTATTGACGCCGCACAAGCTGCTGATCCAGAAAACGTTTTCTTATTTGCACCTAACCGTGCAGGTACTGACTGGTACGATGCAATTACCCGTACGGGTTTATTGATGCGTCATGGTCTTGGTTTTTCAGGCGGTACAGAGTCAAGCCGTTTCTACATGGGTATCAACTTGCAAGATCAAGCGGGTATTTTGTTAAACAACGACTTTAAGCGTTACACATTCCGTATGAACTCTGAGTTTGATCTCGGAAAACGCGTACGTTTCGGAGAAAACTTACAACTTACTTACCGTACGGTACGTGGTCAGATAGGTGGTAATAATGGTCTTGGTGTTGCAGATAACGAAAGCCAAATACTTTCAGCTTACCGTATGCCATCAACTATCCCTGTTTATGACGAATATGGTAATTTTGCAAGTACTAAAGCTGCTGGATTTAACAACCCACGTAACCCAGTTCGTGAGCGTGAAAACCAACGTAACGACGGTAACTTCTCGTTGTTCCTAACGGGTAATGTTTACGCAGAGATTGAACCGATTAAGGATTTGGTATTCCGTTCAAGCCTTGGTGGAAACGTAGGTAACTTTGCTTACCGCTTCTACAGCTACCGTTATTTAGGTGATTCTGAGCCACAGGCAAGTAATAGCTTTGGTGAAGGAAGTGGTTATAACCTAGGCTGGACATTGACTAACACGGCTCAATACAAGTTTAAC
>JANQUM010000328.1:1397-3653 GCA_030731175.1 Spirosomataceae bacterium | reverse complement strand
GTCGTTGACTTACTTGCCCCTTACGTAAAAGGTGGTAAAATTGGTTTGTTCGGTGGAGCCGGTGTTGGTAAAACCGTATTAATTCAAGAGCTAATCAATAACATTGCTAAGGCTTACGCAGGTTTATCTGTATTTGCTGGCGTTGGTGAGCGTACCCGTGAAGGAAACGACTTACTTCGTGAGATGATTGAATCAGGTATCGTGAAATACGGTGACGCATTCAAGCATTCAATGGAAGAAGGTGGATGGGATTTATCCAAAGTGGATCGCGAAGCTTTGAAAGAATCACAGGCAACATTTATCTTCGGACAAATGAACGAACCTCCGGGAGCTCGTGCAAGAGTAGCCCTTTCGGGTCTTACCGTTGCCGAACACTTCCGTGATGGAGACGGCGAAGGTAAAGGACGTGATATCCTTTTCTTTATCGATAATATTTTCCGTTTTACGCAAGCGGGTTCTGAGGTGTCGGCACTTTTGGGTCGTATGCCATCTGCCGTGGGTTATCAGCCAACACTTGCCACAGAAATGGGTGTGATGCAAGAGCGTATTGCGTCAACGAAGCGTGGTTCAATTACATCAGTTCAGGCGGTTTATGTACCTGCCGATGACTTGACTGACCCCGCTCCGGCAACAACGTTTGCTCACTTAGATGCAACCACCGTACTTTCACGTAAAATTGCGGAAAAAGGCATTTATCCTGCCGTGGATCCATTAGATTCATCGTCACGGATTTTGAGTGCTGAAGTATTGGGCGATGCTCACTATGACTGTGCTCAGCGTGTGAAAAGCATCTTGCAGCGTTACAAAGAATTACAAGATATCATCGCCATCCTTGGTTTGGAAGAACTTTCGGAAGATGATAAATTGGTAGTATCGCGTGCCCGTCGGGTAGAGCGTTTCTTATCGCAGCCATTCTTCGTGGCCGAGCAATTTACAGGTCTTAAAGGAGTTTTGGTTGATATTAACGATACCATCAAAGGTTTCAACGAAATCATCGACGGAGTTTATGACTACCTTCCTGAGTCGGCTTTCAACTTAGTTGGAACAATCGAAGATGCCGTAACAAAAGGAGAGCGTCTAATCGCCGAAGCTGCCGCAAATAACTAATCAGTTAATAGTTAAAACTGTTAATTATTAAATTGAACAGATGAATTTAGAAGTAATAACACCAGACCAAAACGTTTTCAGCGGCGAAGTAACTTCCGTTACCTTAACGGGTAAAAACGGTAGTTTTCAGGTACTGAAAGACCACGCCCCAATGGTAAGCACGCTTGCTAAAGGCGATTTAACAATCGAGTCAGCAGGAAAATCGCAGACGATGGTTGTTGACGGCGGCGTAGTAGAAGTGCTTAATAACAAAGTACTTGTTCTTGCCGAGGCAGTAGTCGCGTAAAACGTTTTAGATATTTTATTGAAAAGCCCGTTTCTTGGAAGAGAGATGGGCTTTTTGGTTTTATTCGTTTTTCTTTAAGGTTTCGATATCGACCAAATCTTGTTTTCGACCGCTTGCTTTTTTATTTTGAATTAATTCTGCCAAACCGATAAATCGTATTTTTAACTCATCTACTTCGATAGTTTGGAAGTGTTTTTTTGCATCTATAAATGAAACACCGTCAACACTGGTCAAAATATCAATCCTTAGAGGGGGATAGCCAATTTGGTTGATAATATTTTCTTTCAAAAAATCACTTTCGGTAAATGGCAGAGAAGAGAAACCGAACTCTTTCAGAACTGCTATCATTCTTGAAGCATTTTCTTGGGAAATGTTAATCCAAATATCTAAATCTCCAGTATAGCGAGGTCTTCCGTGGAAAGCCATTGCGTAGCCACCAACAACTAAGTAATCAACTTTATGTTGATTCAACAATTGAATGAAATCTATAAAGTCTGAATCAAGCGTCATCTTTCATTGCTCTTTGAGACGTGAAGGTTTTGTCCATTCGTTGGTTAGCTTTCAGGTTTTGTCTTATCAATGTTGTAACGGCAGCAATTCTCTCAACTGGTTTTTTGGAGAGCCAATATTCTAAATCATCCGCTGCTTGATCTGGTTTGTGCAAACTTATTTGCTTACCCACCAGAGCCATTTTTCGCTTCATAAATCAATTGTTTTGATAGTAAATATACAGAATCCCAAACACATAATTGAAGAAGAAGCCAAGACTTTTAAGAACCTTCCTGAAAGCGGCTATATTTGTTGAAAGATTCAACCTATGAAAAAAATAACCCTTCTACTCTTTACACTAATATTCATCCAGT
>JANQUM010000328.1:0-1297 GCA_030731175.1 Spirosomataceae bacterium | reverse complement strand
ATTCAACCTATGAAAAAAATAACCCTTCTACTCTTTACACTAATATTCATCCAGTGTAAGCAACCACAAACAGAAAAATCGTTGGCCGCTCAACTACAAGATGAAGAATCTATCAGCGGACGAGCAGAATACATCAATTCCCCCTACGTTACCGCCGGAGATCGGGCGTATATGGTTGGGCATCAAGACGGAACATTTCCTGATTTGGGCTGGCATGTCAAAGACGAAATGGGCGGAATTTGGATGCACCCCATCAAATTATTGGACGGTTTCACGGCTTCAATTACGGAAAACGGCTCGGAAATCTGTTTGGTGACGGCAGATTCATTTATCAATTATCCGATGGCGAATAAGCATATTTACGCAAATGCAATCTCAGGAATTTCTGTCGAACGTTTTCAATTTGTTCCCGACGGAAAACCCGCCGTAGCAGTTGAATATACCTTCAAAAATACAGGAAACGAAGCCCGTAAATTTACTTTTTCGGTTGTTGCTTTTGCTGATCTTCGCCCGACGTGGCTCGGCGAACGAACCAATATGATTGACGCAACAGACGAAGCAGAATGGAATGAAGTCGCTAACGCCTGGGTTTTTAAAGATTCACTTAATACGTGGTTTGCGACGGTCGGTTGTTCGGTGAAAGCCATATCTCAGCAGATTGGGAAAAAAAACTGCGATTATTCACCCGCCGGAAAAGGTGTTTCTGCCGTTACGAATTACGAAATTGAAATTGCCGATGGAGAGTCGTTTTCTTTGCCAATGGTAATATCGGGTTCAATGAATTCAAAAAACGAAGCTCTCGAAACAAACGAAGACGTATTGCAAAATGCCGCTTCGCTGTTAACCCAAAAGCAAATCCGTTATCAGAAATTAGCTGAACAATCTAAGTTGACCATTCCCGATAAAAAAATGGAACAAACCTTCCGTTGGGTGAAATACAATACCGATTGGCTCATCCGTGACGTTCCTGGAATTGGGCGGGGAATTTCGGCGGGTATTCCCGATTATCCGTGGTGGTTTGGCGTAGATTCTGAATATACCTTGCAAGGGGCGTTGGCAATCGGGCGGTTGGACATCGTGTACGAAACAATTGAGTTGATTCATCAATTGTCAGAAAAACATAACGGAAACGGTCGGATTGTTCACGAAGTTTCGACCAACGGAGCAGTATTCAACGAGGGAAATATCAACGAAACGCCGCAATTCGCCTCGCTGATTTGGACAGTTTATCAATGGACGGGCAACCGCCAATTCCTCGAAAAATATTATCCAACCGTTCAAAAAGGATTAAATTGGT
>JANQUM010000327.1 GCA_030731175.1 Spirosomataceae bacterium | reverse complement strand
GTATTATTGGCAACTTACAACGAAAAAATTGCCGAGGGTATGACCGTTGGCGAAGCCATCAAAGAATCTACTATTTCAAGATTCCGCCCGATTATCCTTACCACCATTACCACCGTTTTCGGTCTGGCTCCGCTCCTGCTCAATAATAGCCTCAGTGCCCAGTTCCTGAAACCAACCGCCATCGCTATTTCGTACGGATTGATTTTCGGCACCATACTAACATTGATATTCTGACCGTCGGTGCTACTTACGTTTGCCAATATCAAATACTACGTGGCTCGGTACATATTCAGAAAGAAAGAAGCAACACCCGCAAATCTCGATATTGTAATCAGGGAAGTTGCCAACGAAATCAAATAAGAAAGCAATTATGAAAATCAACTATATAGCACTCCTTATACTATCTGCCCAAGTGTCGTGGGGTCAGCAGGTACTTAGCTTAAATGAAGCGATTGACCGTGCCGTTTCCAACAACCCCGCTGTGCAGATACAAAAACAGCAAACGGCCATCGCGACGAATAACGTCAGCAAGGCAAATACAGGTCAACTCCCTACCGTAGATGCGGTGGGGCTTGCCTCATACACAAACAATTACACCGATATTAATATCCGTACTTTTCAGCCGCCACCCTCGCCAGACGAAGTATCACTGTCTGAATGGGGCGTGCAGTCGCTGACCGCCAACGTAGGCGTAGAGGCGAGTTACGTACTCTGGGACGGTGGTGCCGGATCGTATCGGTATCAGTTACTGAGCGGCTTATCAGAAATTGAAGCTGACAAACAATCGTTGATAATCAATAACATTATCAAAGGAACGGTTGAACTGTACCTCGAATTAGTAAAAATTCAGAATCAGGTAGAAATTCTCAACGAAAACGTAATGGTAACCCGTGAACGAATTTCAAAATTGAGAGATAAAAGGCAATTCAGTAAAGTAAGCGATCTTGATGTGCTGCAAGTAGAAACAAGCCTAAATCAAGACCTCTCCACCATTGATCAGCTTAATTTATTGAAGCAAAATCTACAAACTGACCTGAAAACCCTGATGAACGATATAACTGACAGCGAGTACAGTTACGAATATCCTGAGAATACCACCACGGTAATAAATACTTCCGATTTGCGGGATCAGATTAAAGCCAATAATCCTGAATTACAGCTCATACAGCGGGGCATTTACCTGTCTGCCACGGAGCTTGAATTAGAAAAAGCAAGCCTGAAACCAACGTTAGTTTCTTTTGGAAACGCCGGATATTTTGGACAGCGAAACGACGTGCAGCAACTTGCCCAGTTGCAAACTGTGGGAGCTACGGTTGGTATCAAAGCCACTTACCGAATTTTCGACGGTGGAAGCCGAAAAATCAAAGTGCAGAACGCTAAAGTCAGCCAAGCAATTGAAACTAACAAACTAGAACAACGCACCGACGAATTGCTCATGGAAGCTCGGAAGCAACTCCAAAATATAGTTTACCTCGAAATTCAACTGCAACGTGAAAAACTAAATGCAGAAACATATCAATTAAACTATGAGAAAACGGTGGATAGGTATGACCTTGGAAAGCTACCCGAAATTACGCTTCGGGAGGCAGAATTAGCTTTGATAAACAGTAAAGTTACCATCGCAAATTACCAAGTGGATATCGAAAAGGCGAAGCGACTCGTTGGCTTAATTACCGGTCAACCGTAATTATTTATCTTTCAATCTACGTCAAACTTTCACAAAATATCAGTTCGGGTGCAAGAATGTATTCGAACTGATTCAAAACACACTTTTATGTTGAATACACAAGTTTCTGCCAACGAAATTTTTCCGAAAATCAGTGAGTTATTGATTAAAACAGGTTTTGAGCGGCAAGCTATTAATCCGCAAGCAAGTTTTACTCATGATCTGGGCTTCGACTCATTAGACTACACCGAGTTTATTATGAATATTGAAAATGCCTTTAGCATTACACTACCTTTTGAACAATTAGAGAAAGAATGCAATACAATTGGCGATTTAGAGAGGATTATAATTGAAAATTTAGCAAAATGAACAAGAAAGAATATATCTGGAATTTTCTGGCTGATCTTGAAAAGAACAACAACAAAGAGTGGATGGATGAAAACCGGCAACGTTATAATTCCGCCAAACAATATTGGCTCGACGAAGTGGCAAGCGTTTTAAAGCGTCTGTCTGCTCATGATAGCTCCTTCGAGCAGTTTCAGCCAAAAGACATTATCACGAGGATAAACAATAACCGGATGTTTCATCCTGATAAACCAATTTATAAGGGTCACTTCTCGTGTTCGCCTGCTGGCAAAGCTGATGAACTCACCAAAGTATTTTTTGCCTTTGGCCCAGAATTTACCATGATTGGTGGTGGATTGTACCGTCCTGATAACAAGGCTCTTAAAAGCATTAGGGAAGCGATTGATTTTGATGCCGATGGATTAACTAAAATCCTGAACGATAAGAAGTTAATTGAGGTTACGGGTGGATTAGCAGAAGATGAAAATAAACTAAAAACCTCGCCGAAAGGGTATTCAAATGACCATCCGCACGTCGATTTACTTCGATACAAAAGTTTTACCGCACAATACACGCCACTTAAAAAAGACATTATCAACGCCGATTTAGCCACCGAGGTTGAACGTGTTTATTTGGCAATTCAACCGTTAGTTAACTGGTTGCAGAAGGCGATTAGTGTGTAGAGTTTGATCAATAGTAAAGCACGTTGTTTATGTATTTCAATCCCAGTAAGGTGCGTTTATGAAACCACCTTTCTTAATGCCAATAAAGCCACTATCACAGCCAATTTAGTTGACTACCGAGAGAATACATTTGTGGTTTACAATAATATGGGTCCGGCAGGTGATAAATCGGGTTGGAGTTCTTTTGAAGCCAAAGGCTGTAAGTTTCTTGCCTTCACTCATACCGGGATTCCGTTACGCACTAAGCGTTTTCAGGTATTCAACGTTTCACTCGATAGCATAAAGCATTACCTCAGAAATCCGCTGATAGAAATGCAGCTGCAATGCACCCAAGAAATGTACTACTACGAAGGGGCGGTGCTAAAATCTGGCAAGACTATCACCAAAGATTATACGGAAGGTTTTGACTTTTACATTGAGCAGACCCCAAGGTAGTTACATGATGCAGCTTTTTATACAGTCGCCCGATGGTTGGCAGTCTAAAGCAAGCAAAGCGGTTGCCACATTTGCAGCTTATAGCGGACCATCACGATGCGGCAGCCCACAACGTAAGCAGCAAAAGTGGCGGCATTATAGATGATGATTTTCGTAAAAATGCTATCTTGAATCAGATTTTAAGAATAGCACATGCAAATACAAACCGAACTCTCCGACTGACTCAAACAAATCGTCGCCGACACCGCCCAGTGCAGTGCCGACATCATCGAGCTACGCAACCGCCGTAAATTCCTTATAAAAAGCTCCCTCCCTACGGGGGAGGGTCGGAGTGGCCAGCGTTCTGGTGACCAGTGTTCTGGCGGGCATCGTTCCGATGGAGTTCTACGCCCAGACATCGAAGAAATAGACGCATTTCTACTACTCAATCAAATGAAACTAAAAGAGAATATGAGAGCTACGCAGGTGGCATTGAGCAGTAGAGAATCAAATTTAAACTAATGCAAAACAACACCAGTTGGACACCCGGAC
>JANQUM010000326.1 GCA_030731175.1 Spirosomataceae bacterium | reverse complement strand
GGTTAAGTCACCGAAAGCACGGTAATTTTATCGCGATAAACTGCGGGGCAATTCCCGAAGGAACAATCGACTCGGAGCTTTTTGGTCACGTAAAAGGCTCATTCACCGGAGCGGTTGACGACCGCAAAGGGTATTTTGAAACCACCGACGGCGGTACAATTTTCCTCGATGAAATAGGGGAGATGCCCGTCGGAACGCAGTCCCGATTGCTTCGTGTTTTGGAAAATGGCGAGTTTATTTCGGTGGGTTCGTCCAAAGTAAAACAAACAAATGTGCGGGTAATTGCCGCCACAAACGTGAATTTGCTCGAAGCGGTGAGCAAAGGTACTTTTAGGGAAGATTTGTATTACCGTTTGAACACCGTTCCAATAAAAGTTCCGCCGTTGCGTGATCGTGGGTACGATATTGAATTGCGTTTCTTAAAATTTACCACTGATTTCTCCGAGAAAAACCGCATCGAACCCGTCGATTTGGAAGAAAGCGGCAGCCGAACTTTGATGGCTTATCGTTTCCCGGGAAATATTCGCCAATTGAAAAATATTGCCGAACAAATTACGCTGCTCGAGCCTGAACGAAGTATTACGGGAAGTATTTTAAAGAAATATTTACCCGCGGAATTTTCTTCAACTTTACCCACTTTATACAATCAAGGAGGAGCAAATCCGTTAGACGAGCGTGACATACTATATAAAGTACTTTTCGAGCTGCGTTCTGACGTAACCGAAATGAAAAAACTGGTGTTTGATTTACTGAAAGGTCAGCCGAAGTCTGATATTATAAAGGAACACGAAGGGCTTTTTACGCGGATGAAAGACGAATCGCAAACTTACCTTCCGGCGTACAAAGAAGATAAAGAAACCGATGCCGCTGAATACGAAGAATACGATTCGCCCGCTCCGCTCGAAAGACACGAAATTTTGCGATTGGATGATTTCAGGGAAGACCGCAACGATATTAGAGATGTGCAGCACGAAATGGAAGAGGAATCGCTTTCTTTAGAGAAAAAAGAAAAAGAGATGATTATCAAGGCACTTCGGAAAAATAATTTCAAACGCAAATACGCCGCCGAAGACCTCGGTATTTCGGAACGTACGCTTTACCGCAAAATAAAACAATTTGATATTGAAGATGACAGGTCGTAATTTTCTAAAATCCATATTTACCTTGTTGGTGACGTCGTTTTTAACCTCGTCTTGCGGAGTGTATTCTTTCACCGGCACCACGCTTTCGGATGAAATCAAGACCATTACCATCCGAAATTTTGCTATGGTAACCGCCGGTGGGCCGCAGAATATGACGTTGACTTTCAACGAAAAGTTGAAGGAATATTATCAGCGAAATACCTCGCTCAAACTTCGCCCCGAAGAAGGAGATTTAATTCTCGACGGGGCAATTGTGGGCTACGAGTTAACGCCAGTTTCGGCAACTGCATCTGACAAAGCGGCACTTAACCGTTTGTCAATCAGGATTGAAGTGGCTTTTACGAACCGCTTGAGCCCAAATGAAGACTTTGAAAAAGAATTTTCTTTCTACGAAGACTTCTCTCAGGAACAATCTTTGAGTGATGTAGAAGATAGAATTGTCCCTAAAATATTAGATCAAATAGTTTTGAACATTTTTGCCGAAACTGCCGCCAAGTGGTAGCTATGTTCTAATAACTTTGCTATTTTTACATTTACACTACGCCAAAAAACTATAATGATTGACCGCAATACTTTTCTAAACTACATAAACGAACCCCAAAATATTTCGTTGAATGATATCATGTTGCTTGAAAACATGACAAAAAAACACCCGTTTTTTCAGTTGGGTTATTCTCTTATCGCAAAAGGCATACACAGTAAAGCACCAGATATTGCAAATGAGGCAATTAAAAAAGCCGCTACTTACGCATTGAGCCGCAATGCGTTACGCAAAGTGATGGAAAACGATATTGATTGGGTGACGACACCAACGGTTAAATTTGTTGAACACATCGCCGACGAAGACGCTGAAATAACTTTCACAAACTTTCCAATTGATAATCGTGAAGATGAACTCATTGCCTCAATTGCAAACAATAACCTATCTGGTTTAGTGGGCGAGCAGCTATCAATAATTGATAACTTCATTAAAAACCAACCGCGGATAAACAAAATTGACCTTTCTGAGCAAAATGACGACGAAGTGGTTGATTTAAGTGTGCAGAGTACAGTGCTTTCTTCGCCGCTTTACACGGAAAGTTTTGCTCGGATTTTGATTAAACAATTCAAAATAAGCGAGGCGAAAGAAGTTTATGAAACATTGATGACTAAGAATCCAGAAAAAAGTGCTTACTTTGCAGCCAAAATTGAGGAAATCAAGCGTAAATACGCCATTGATTAAGTCTGTTTCCTGATAATCATTACCAACAAAACATTACAAATTAGAAAAATCATGACCGCAATTATAGTTTTAGTAGTCATCGTATCCATCCTTTTAATCATTGCAGTACTTGTTCAAAACCCCAAAGGTGGTGGACTATCAAGCGAATTCGGTGGTGGTGCAACTTCACAGATGTTCGGAGTTCAACGCACTGGAGATTTAATTGAAAATCTAACGTGGGGCTTTTTTGCCTTCATGATTGTAGGTGCATTGGCTACGGGCATTTTCTTCAAATCTGGAGATACTGCTACGGGTACATCAAGCGAGTTGGATGTTGAAAGCACGCAAACCGTTCCGGTTGCTCCAGCTCCAGTTATGCCCGCGGCACCTGCCGCTCCAGCTGCTGAGCCAGCACAATAATTAGTAACAAAACGAAAAAAAAGGAGCTTTCATAGCTCCTTTTTTTTTGCGATAGCTGCAACTTTTGTCAGCTTGTCAGGCATTATTCAACGCTGATTTTGTCAGTAAATGACAGTCTGAGTCTGTTAATTGGGCGTAGTATGAAATATTGTCATGAATATTGACAGTGATACGTGGTTGGCAGAAAAGTTGACACTAAAGAGTTAAATTTATAACTTTTAATAATCTATAAAACAGAAAAAACATGTCAGTAAACATTAAGCCTTTGGCCGATAGAGTTTTGGTTGAAGCCGCTCCCGCCGAGGAAAAAACAGCTTCTGGAATTATCATTCCTGATACAGCTAAGGAAAAACCACAAAAAGGTGTGGTAGTAGCTGTTGGTCCAGGCAAAACGGACGAGCCAATGACTGTAAAAGTTGGTGATAATGTATTGTACGGTAAATACTCAGGAACCGAACTAAGCGTAGAAGGTAAAGAGTATTTAATTATGCGTGAAGCAGATATTTACGCAATCGTCTAATCAATTTTCGAAAACTAAAAAAAACTCAGACAAATAATGGCAAAGCAAATTCATTTTGACACGGAAGGCCGTGATAAATTAAAAAAAGGTATTGATACGTTGGCAAACGCCGTAAAGGTAACTTTAGGACCAAAAGGTCGCAACGTAATTATTGATAAGAAATTCGGTTCTCCGGCTATTACAAAAGACGGTGTAACGGTTGCTAAAGAAATTGAGTTGAAAGACCCAATTGAAAACATGGGTGCTCAACTCGTGAAAGAAGTAGCTTCTAAAACTGCCGATCAGGCGGGTGACGGTACTACAACTGCTACCGTTCTTGCTCAAGCAATCTACTCAATCGGAGCGAAAAACGTTGCCGCAGGTGCAAATCCAATGGATTTGAAGCGTGGTATTG
>JANQUM010000325.1 GCA_030731175.1 Spirosomataceae bacterium | reverse complement strand
GATATGTACGTGTTGGTTTTGGCGAATGTGGTCACCCCGCCACGATGAATTGACCATCGGGTGCTTGGTTAACGCCACTGCCGCAGCTTTTATGATCATATCGTTGAATGATATTTTTACCGGTGACATTTCGTTCATCGTGACCCGTGCTGCAATCGCTTTGTCCATGTTGATTTCCATGGTTACAAAGAATTCCGGTGGTGGGAGTTCTGGGTTGAAACCTCTTGCAATTGCTGTCCGCATCTGCGAAACTTTCATTTCTGTGAAACTTTCCTCGCCCACTGGAGCAGCGAAAGCTACGTTGCCCGCTGCTGGAGCAGCTTGCGGTTTAGCCGCTGGAACGAAGTTATCAATGTCCGTCTTTACGATTCTTCCGCTCGGACCTGAACCCGCAACGGCTTGAATATCAATGCCTTTTTCTTCAGCCAAACGCTTGGCAAGCGGAGAAGCAATTACCCGACCGTTTGAATTTGCCACTGGTGCGGCCATTTGTGGTGCGGCTTCTTTAGTGGGTTTTGTTTCCGCTGGCTTTTCAGCGGCTGTTTCTTTTTTAGGAGCTACTTCTTTTGGCTTATCTGTTTTTGGAGCATTTTTCTGCTCGTCCGCCTTTAACAAAGATTCAAAATCAGCACCTTCAGCACCAACCACGGCAATTACGCCGTCAATCGGAACTGATTCTCCGTCTTTTACGCCGATGTATAGTAATGTGCCTTCTTCGTAGGCTTCAAGCTCCATGGTGGCTTTGTCGGTTTCAACTTCGGCAAGCATATCGCCCGCCGCAATTTTATCGCCCACTTTTTTTAACCAAGTGTGAATCACGCCTTCTTCCATCGTGTCGCTCATTTTCGGCATCCGAATGATGGTGGCTTCAATGTTTGAGGTATCTATTACTTCGGTTACTTCTTTACTTTGGGTTGAAGAATTTTCAGGTGTTGTGGTTTCAACGTTTTCTGTCGTGTCTTCTTCGGTTTCGTTTACCGAAGCATCACCGCTCTCCAACAATGACTGGAAATCTTCGCCCTCTTCGCCAATTACAGCAATAATGGCGTTGATCGGAACGGCGTCGCCTTTTTCAACTCCGATGTATAGTATTGTTCCGGCTTCGTAGGACTCCATGTCCATAGTAGCTTTGTCGGTTTCGATTTCGGCGAGAATATCGCCTGAATCTACCTTATCTCCAACTTTAACGTTCCAATTGGCGATTACCCCTTCTTCCATGGTATCGCTCATTTTTGGCATTCTTATTACTTCGGCCATGCGTGTTTTTTTTGCTTAGAATTAAAATAGTTGCTCAAATTTAACAGAAGCAGAGCAAATCAAAAACTATATGGGCTTTTTAATTGATTTTTAAAACCGCCATAAAGGCTTCCTGTGGAACTTCCACCGAACCAATGTTTCGCATACGTTTTTTACCTTTCTTCTGTTTTTCGAGGAGTTTTCTTTTTCGCGAAATGTCACCACCGTAGCACTTTGCAGTTACGTCTTTTCGCATCGCTCGAACGGTTTCGCGTGCTATTACCTTTGCTCCGATAGCCGCCTGAATGGCAATTTCAAACTGCTGACGCGGCACAAGTTCCTTCAGTTTCTCGCACAATTTCTTACCCCAATCGTGGGCTTTGTCGCGGTGAACAATCGCTGAAAGTGCGTCAACGGGGTCTCCATTGAGTAGAATGTCCAATTTAACCATGTGCGATTGCTGATACCCTTTCAAGGTATAATCTAGCGAAGCATAACCGCGAGAAATAGACTTTAGCTTATCGAAGAAATCAAAAACAACTTCGGCAAGCGGCATATCAAAGGTCATTTCGACACGAGTTGCCGAAAGGTAAACTTGGTTTTTAATGATGCCACGTTTCTCCATGCAAAGCGTAATTATTGGCCCAACGTAATCAGAAGCAGTAATAATTTGAGCGGTGATAAACGGCTCTTCAATGTGCTGGATAATGCTCGGGTCAGGCATTTCTGACGGAGCAGAAACTTGCGTCATTTCCCCTTTGCGGTCGTAAACGTGGAATTTCACGGACGGCACAGTCGTGATAACAGTCATGTCAAACTCTCGTTCGAGGCGTTCCTGAATAATTTCCATGTGAAGCATCCCTAGGAAGCCGCAACGGAAACCAAAACCAAGTGCCGCCGAAGTTTCGGGTTCCCAAACCAGCGACGCATCGTTGAGTTGGAGTTTGTCCATTGCATCACGAAGGTCTTCAAAATCGGTGGTTTCTACCGGGTAAATTCCAGCGTAAACCATCGGTTTTACTTCTTCAAAACCCTTAATCATTTCTTTCGTTGGGTTGTTGACGTGCGTAATGGTATCGCCAACTTTTACTTCTTTGGCAACTTTAATTCCCGAGATAAGGTAACCTACGTCGCCGCATTCAATAACGTCACGTGGTTTTTGGGTCAATTTTAGGCTTCCAACTTCGTCGGCGATGTATTCGTTATCGGTTGCTACAAATTTAATTTTGTCGCCCTTACGAATGCTGCCATTTTTTACGCGAAAAATTACTTCGATTCCTCGGTATGAGTTGAAAACGGAGTCAAAAATTAGTGCTTGGAGCGGGCCATCTGGATCTCCTTTGGGTGCGGGAACCCGCTCGACAATGGCGGTCAAAATTTCCTGAATACCAATTCCTTCTTTGGCACTTGCGGGAATTACCATTTCAGGGTCAATACCGATGAGGTCAACGATTTGATCCGTCACTTCTTCGGGCATTGCCCCTGGAAGGTCAATTTTATTTAGCACGGGAATAATTTCTAAGCCGTGCTCTAAGGCAAGAAATAAATTGCTAATTGTCTGAGCTTCAATTCCTTGTGAAGCATCTACGATAAGTAACGCCCCTTCGCAAGCGGCGATAGAACGAGAAACTTCGTAGCTAAAGTCAACGTGACCTGGCGTGTCAATTAAGTTGAGCGTATATTTTTCGCCGTTGTGGACATAATCCATCTGGATGGCGTGGCTCTTGATGGTAATGCCACGCTCACGCTCCAAATCCATGTTATCAAGGAGTTGAGCTTGCATTTCGCGGTCTGTGACCGTTCCGGTAAATTGTAATAACCGATCGGCAAGAGTGCTTTTGCCATGATCAATGTGAGCGATGATGCAAAAATTTCTGATATTCTTCACGCAGTATTTCTTCTAAAGTTGTTTGTGACTACCGAAACCGCTTGTGGATTTACGATGTTGCAAAAATACTACAAAAAACTTAGGTTCTATGCGTTGAGGTAGGAAAGGGTTTTGGGTATAGAATAAGAGATGTCCTCGACCACCAATTAATGCTTGTTAAATTTGTGATTTTAAGTACCTGATTTTCGGAAAGAAAGTTGATATTTAATTGCAAAATACATCTATAAGTAACCTAAAATACTCTTTTTTAACTCATAATTCAACCTCATTCAACTTCCTCGCCAAACTCACACCCATGCTGGCACAGGCTTGAATGAGATAACCTCCGGTTGGGGCGTTCCAATCCAGCATTTCACCGATGCAGAAGTGGTTTTTAATCGTTTTTAATTCAAAGTCAGAATTTACCGCAGTTAAACTTATTCCGCCTGAAGTTGAAATGGCTTCGTCAATTGAACCTGGAGCGGTGATTTTTACGGGGAAATTTTTGATGTATTTTGCTAACGTGTTAAGATCGAGAAATTGCTCTTTTGTCAGCGTTGATTTCAGTAAGTCAATCAC
>JANQUM010000324.1 GCA_030731175.1 Spirosomataceae bacterium | reverse complement strand
CAGTGCGTTAGTAAATTACGTAAATCTCACAACCTCAAAAGCCCTTGACAGAGCAAAGGAAATCGGGATGCGAAAAGTAGTAGGTTCTACGCAAATGCAAATAAAAACGCAGGTATTTATTGATTCATTAATGATGAATCTCGCCGCCGGAGGGCTCGCCATTGTCATTGTGGCATTAGTAAAACCATTATTTATTGAAACAGCCGGGCTACCCGAAAACTTTGCCGTTTTTAGCGATAATTTCTTCTGGATCAGCCTTACGATATTCTTACTTTTGAGCATTTTTCTATCCGCCATTTATCCCGCATTTGTGCTGTCATCTTTTAAGCCAACTGCAGTATTAAAAGGCAAGTTTTCGCATTCAACATCCGGTGTATTCCTGCGTAAATCTCTGGTGGTATTTCAGTTTAGTATTACCGTAATTTTGTTGGTGCAGGCATTTGCTGTTTACAACCAACTTGACTTTTTACGGAATACCGACATTGGGGTTAATACCGAAAAAACGATTGTCATAAAATCCCCCACAGGAGATGGAGTAGAGGATACCATGGACGCTTTTAAGCAGGCTTTACTTAGTCAGTCCCAGGTGGCTAATATCTCATTTTCTAACACTGTTCCTGGCAGATCGGAAGGGTCATTCAGTACTACAACGGGTATTAACTTGTCAGATACTCAAGAAGAAACTAATTTCAACTTTTACCTAAGCCAGATTGACACCGCCTATTTTAATTTAATGGAAATTAAAATTCTAGCCGGAGAGAATTACACCGCTACCAGCCTTCCGGGTTTCGGTGATGTTGGAAATAACAAACGCCAGATTATTGTGAACGAAGAAGCCATTCGGTTGTGGGGAATCCCGACCGCCGCCGAGGCCGTAGGAAAAGAACTTAGTTTTTTTGGTGAAAAGTGGAACATCAAAGCAGTTATCAAAAATTACAGTCAGTTATCTCCTAAGTCGCCCCAAATTCCCATTCTGCTGGTGTACGCACCGGGCGTTTTGGAAAATTTAAGTATCAAATTTCATGGCGGCAACCCGAAAGACCAATTGGCTCTTGTAAAATCTCAATACGAGGCAAGTTTTCCGTATAAGCCATTCATTTATTCTTTTTTAGATACAGAATATAACGAACAGTTCAAAGCCGAAGAACGCTTTCAAAAAGTTTTTGGGGCGTTGACACTTTTTGCTATTTTCATTGCTTGCCTTGGCTTATTCGGCTTAGCAACGTTCACCGTTGTGAAAAGAACGAAAGAAATCGGCATTCGGAAAAGTATCGGTGCAAGTACTACCAATGTCCTGATGTTACTCTCAAAAGACTTCGTAAAAACGGTACTAATCTCCATGCTAGTCGGAGTTCCGATTGCGTATTTTGCGGTACAAAGTTGGCTGCAAAGTTTTGCCAATCATATCGAAATAAGTTGGTGGCTATTCGCGTTGCCTTCGGCATTGATTATGGTTTTGGTTATCATTTCAATCAGTGGCAAGACCATTTCCACGGCGTTGATGAACCCCGTAGAAAGTTTGCGTAGCGAATAGGTACAAGAAAAAAGCAAGTGCCTTTGCTGGTACTCTCTTTTTATTGGTAAATCAATTTGGATTGAAGTCATTTATTTCCCGTATCCACTCCTTAAACCAGTCTTTATCGTATCGGAAAGAATTTCGGGTATCTTGTTCTACAGACGCAATTTCTAATTTTAGTTGCTTTTTTGTGGTTCTGAATTGTTTCTCGCTGAATTTATTATTTCGATCGAAAAAGTTTTCAAGAAGCCCCTGCGAGCTACGTTTGATAGATGCTATTTCCGCTTTTATTTGGTTGAGTTGCTTCGTCAAAGTCTTGTTGTAGCGTTTCAGCATATCATCAGCCAAAAGTTGCCCTTCGGTTTCTTTTTCATCGATATGTTCAATTTGCAGGCTCAACAGTTTCAGAAAATCTTTTGCCTTATAAGCCGCCGTTATTTCCTGAACCAACGCCGTTTTCTGAATTTTGAACGTTTCATTTTGCTCTAAATCGGGGTGAAATTTCTTCACTAACCGCACGTAAATTGCTTTGGCATCCTGAGCAATTAACTGATTTTGTTTACTTATTTTCTGAACCTTATTTGGGTCAAAATCTTCTAATTCCTGAGCTTCCTTCTGTTCCCGTTGCTCGATGATTTCATCGTGAGATTCTTTTTCGTTTATCGGCTTCTTGCCCGTATATTTTTGGTAAATATCCGCCATTTTATCGTCTTTGAAGTCGCTTTCCCGCAGAATTGCCATTGCTTCATCTGCTACATAAATCGCAAACCATTTAGTACTGCTTTTATCCATGCCAAGTTCGTCGGCAAGTTCATCCAAACGCAGTAGTCGAGTTCTGATGGCGTCGGTTCGTTGCTTAAAAAGCGGCCGTATTTCTTTATTTATTCTTGGAATAATTTGCTGCAAATCATGCTGCAATTTCTCCCGAAGTAATTTACTCAATTCTACGTCTGCCAATAAGGATTCGTAGCGTTGCTGGAGCTTTGACTTTTGCGTGTGTTGTTCGGTGGTTTTTAATTCGGATTTCATCTTTAACGTTTCTGAGCGGCGGGGATAAATTTCAATACAAAAATAAGCATCACAAAAAATAACAAGAGCGTAAACGTAAAACCGATTCTCAGGTTAAAAATATCGGACAAATAACCGATTGTTGGTGGCCCGACGAAGAAGCCCGTATAACCGATACTTGTCACCATCGAAATACCAACGGTAGGATTAACTCCGGGCGTATTTCCGGCTAACGAAAAGATAATCGGAACGATATTAGCAACGCCCAAACCAACCACAAAAAAACCAAGTAAAGTTACGTAAGGAGTGGCAAATAAAATCGAAATACTAAGGCCAGCGAACGCCAGCAACGTATTGTAAATCAACAATTTACGATCACCAAAACTCGCCCTTATTTTATCTCCAAATACCCTCCCAATCGTCATTCCAGTTGCGTAAACGCCGAACGCTACAGCACTGAAAGTTACGTCCTGCCCCACTACTTTATTCATAAACATCGCTGACCAGTCCGTTAAAGACCCTTCACCCGTCATGCTACAAAATGCAATAACACCAAGTGGTAAAATGGCTTTAGTTGGCAAGCGAAAACCGCCTTCTTCTACGCCGTGTTTTTTGCCCGTTTCCAAGTCTTCAACCGTAAAAAACGACGCAAAAATCACCACCCCAATTCCCAGAATAGAAAGTATCAGCAAATGATTGAATAATGAAAATTCGTATTTAGAAAATAAGCCGCCAGTTGCTGCCCCCAACGCAACCCCGATACTAAACGTAGCGTGAAAAGAAGAATTTATCGGGCGTTTGTAGAGGCGTTCTACGTAAACGGCTTGTCCGTTCATACAAACGTCCATGGCTCCCATAAACGCTCCGGTCAGCGAACCAAACAAAACGGCAAGCCAAATATTTGATTGTAAAACGATTAACGGAACGCTTACGCAGAATAGCACGGCGGCAATTTTTACAATTTTATCCGAACCAAACTTTAAGGTCAGCCAACCCGTAAGCGGTAACGCAACCATCGCCCCGATTGCCACCATAAACAGCAATGTACCGAGCGTGCTATTCGATATTCCGAAGAATGATTGTACTTCGGGAATCCGGGCCATGAGATTGGCGTACAAGAAACCGTTCACGAAAAAGAACGCAGAAATAGCAACCCGACTTT
>JANQUM010000323.1 GCA_030731175.1 Spirosomataceae bacterium | reverse complement strand
GCTGCACATTTGGGGTTAATGTCCCACGAGATCGTTGTAAGTATCTATCTGATAGCATTTTACAGCAAATCATCTTCGTCAATTTCGAGGTCAAACATTGCCTGTAAATCAATTTCGAGTTGATCTCTGGGTAGTGATTCGTCAAAATCGAATTCACCCTGAAAATTAAAGTGCTCCCACGCCACGGGCGAAATATCAGGAATTAGTTCGAGCATACTTTTTCTTTCCTCCGAGGTGGCCTTTACTACCTCTCTGGAAAGATAGAGATAATTCCAGCAGATTACCACGTTCTCTAATAAACGCCTACATCCTTCCATCAGCAACAGATCTTCTTTGCTGGCATAGATTACCTTACCGCCGTTTCCGTACCCAATAGCGGCGGCCAAACTGTTAAAACTCTCCCCTTTTACTAGTTGCTGGTGTATGTGCCGTCTCATGGTTTCGTCGTCCATATACCTGAGCAGGAAGATAGTGCGTACCACCTTGCCAAGTTCTTTCAAGGCTTGGTATAACGGGTTCTTAAGAGCGTAAGAATTGAGCCGCTTTAAAATTTGGGAGGGGACTGTGTATTTAAGTTTGATACTGGTGACGAACCTCAAGATGTTGTCCCACTGCTGTTCTATGATCTGTGTGTTGATATTTGCCCCGGCATTGATGATATAATCTTGTTGTTGCCCGATTTTCATTCCGGCAATACCGTGTAGTTTCAAGAGGTGGAATTCCTTTATCCTTGGCTGAAAGTCAATGCCGAGCAGGTAGGTCAATGCAAAAACTATATCGGTCGAGCCGTGGGTATCGGTCGAATGGATGTCGGTCTGGACTATCTCGTTGTGCATCAGCCCGTTCAGGACGTACCATGCCTCCCGGTCAGAAGCACTAAAGGCAAGTCCGTGAAAAATCTGATGGGCATCGCTGATGAACGGATAGACCGTGATTCCTTTCTCTTTCCCAAAATACTTGAAAGAGAAATTGGCATGGATCGAGTCGGTGGCCACGTCAAATTTTTGACCGTCACTTGACGTATGTGTGCTTCCCTGCTGTTTTTTGTATAGTTTATGTATTTTCATCTTATCAACTACTGCAATGATGGCATCGTTGGCTTTTTGCAGGTTATCAGGCGACAAATAGTTATTGACCGTAGATTCCAAGCGATATTCGGAGATACCCTTCGTAGTTTTGGCCATTCTTTTCAACCCCAAGTTGCAGCCATAAGCGACTAGTGCAGCGAAAAAGGAACGTTCGTCGGGCAACCCCCGATTATACTGGAGTTTGAGTGAGGCCAAGATTGTGGTAAAGCCACAAACACGGTTCACGGTCTGCATTGCCTCAAATAGCGTTATTAATCGGTCTTGAGGAAATACTTGGGGAGCTTCTTGGCCGCTTGTGCCTTTTTTGGGCGTTTTATATCGCAACGTTTGGTCTTTCCGCTTTTCTACCCATAGGTTCTCCCCGTCGTTGATCCGTTGAAAAGTTGAGTCAAAACAGGTCTCAAGTCTATCTTCAAGGTTTTCCCGTACGGTTTCCCAGCTTTCTATGTGACGCAAGTTGGCCCTTTCGAGTAAATGGAGCTTTTCGTGTTTCCATGTACTTTCATCAATCAGATAAGTTTCGATTGCCTTGAACTCGTGCGAGGTGTTCACATAAACACTGCCATTTTTTAACCCTCTACTCAGGTGTTTTGCCAATAGGGATTTATACAAGCTCACCTGCACTTTGCCACCTTTGTCAATGACTGCCTTCTGCTCATTGGGCTTCAGAAAGGCAATCGGGACTTCACCAGTCAGGTTACCCTCTTTTCTTTGATAGAAGTCAACCGCGGTTTGAAGTACGGGACCGGTCGCAAAAGACAGATTCCGTAAAATATCCCCCACCTTCGCCTGCATTTTTTGTGATCCCAAGGCAAGCTGTTCAAAATAACCATCGTCCTGCTTTTGGCGGGAGTATTGTTGGTAAATGTCTTTGACAAGGGGTAATAGGCCCAAGAAATCGGCCGTTATTTTTTCACGCAAGCTATCGGCAAGTAGGCTTAGCTTCTGTTCTTGTGTGTGAAAAAGTCCAAAAACGGTGTGCTGCATCTTTTCAATGGATTGCCCTTCCAACAAATAGCTTTCTAATATGGGGGCGAGCTGCTCCATCGTGGCTGCCTGTTGCTCTTGACGCTGGTGCTTATACGTTTTCTGGCAAAGGTTGATATTTTGTTCGACGGCATTGATGAACGTTTGGGTCAGCACATCTCCCAAATGGAAATATTGGTATTGGATAAAACAGAATATATACAAGTTTCTGTTTTTCCACTTTTGCACCTGCGAAGTGCGGGAACGTAGGACTTGCAAGGCAAGCTCTTCTATAAAACTTTGGCTCAGGTCTAAAACCTTTGAAACATCGGAAAACTGTGCATAAAGTGCTTTCAGGTACTTGAGGTCTATCATGTTCTCCCGAATGATTTTCACTTTCATCAGTTCAGGGTTGACCCGTAACTGGGTGAGCCGGTAGGGCGTGTTCTGATGGATAGGCCGGCGGTCATCGGGCAGGAACTGGTCAAACAAGTTGTCCACCGCTGCGATATGGTCGGGTGTCAAGAGTGATTCCAAAGCCTGTTGGATTTGATTTTCGTAGCCGTCGCGGGCTTTGTTGACCATCGCCGCCAAGGTAAAGTAATTGGGTATTTCAAAATGGTGTTCACGGATAAAACTGACCAAACCACCAAAGACTAAATACAGTTTTATCTGTCGCTTGACCAACTCCTTGCATTCCCGAAAACATAGTTCCTCAACAGCACCGCTGAACCCAAGAACCCCGAAACCGCTCAAAATTTGCCCCTGATGCCTAAAGCGGGTGCCTTTGTGGTAATTTTCAACGTTGGCTTCGTCTCGTTTTATTTTTAACCTGCGACAGACCGATTCAATATCTTTGCCACGAAAACTTTTTGGGTCAAAGAATCTGCCCGCTGCTCGGAAATACCCCAACTGAAGGGTAAACATGATTTGATTGTTAGGTGGGGTCAATGATCTGACGATGTCATCGGCCCAAAGTGGTAAAGTGAAAAATAGCTTTCGCTGTGCCGTATCAAAAATTGGCGGGGATTCAAACTCCCTGCGGGCAGTATCGTTTAAAACCGAACGTTGGGTCGCCATATGTTTCTATTATTGATGGGTGAAAAGGGTCTCACAAAACGAACGTTCAATGAGATGGTTGAGCTATCGCCCCAAAAGTATAAAACTTAGCCCCTAAGTAGTCTCAAAATGCTATCTTGCAAAACAAATTATCAAAAATAACCAATCAATGGATTCGTGATATGAAAATCGGCTACGCAAGGGTATCGACCCAAGACCAAAAACTGGATCTACAAATTGACGACCTCAAAAAAGCAGGTTGCCAAAAAATATATCAGGAAAAAGTATCCGCTGGCAAAGAGCGGCCAGAACTCCACAAGATGATCGAGAACATCAGGGAAGGCGACACGGTCATTGTTTGGAAGCTCGACAGGTTGGGAAGGTCGTTGAAAGAACTGGTCAATTTGGTCGAGATACTTCTGGGAAAAAAAGTAAATTTCGTTTCTATCAAAGATGCAATCGACACTTCGACCGCCCAAGGGCGATTGTTCCTCAATATTTTCGGGTCGTTGGCAGAATTCGAGCGGGACATCATCCGGGAGCGTACCAAAGCGGGGCTTGCCGCTGCACGGGCA
>JANQUM010000322.1 GCA_030731175.1 Spirosomataceae bacterium | reverse complement strand
GCGGGAATTGTACCCGTTGGGAAGGCGTGGGAATTGGCTCGAAAGCTGCGTCCTGACCTGCAACTTTTTGTGCCGGACGGTAGCCATCCATCGGATATTGGGTCGTTTTTGATTGCGTCGGTTTTTACTAAAGCATTTACGGGAGAATTACCCAAAACACTGCCGAGCCCTTTTACTACCACAGATATTTACGGCGAATCAATTTGGTTAATGGCACCGGATGAATTAGACATGATTTTCTGTCTGAAAGTGGCGGAAGCAATTGTTAAATGAGCGGATATTAATCTGATGGTTTAGGTATTTCCTTGTACTTTTATCGCATATGCCGTTGCCAGTGTTCTCTTCATAGCTGTTAGTTTTGTTCGTAAAGTTTTCCCACAAAAAAACGGTTCGCTGATAGCAGCGAACCGTTTTGCGTAATTGAAAATAATGCTCGTCAAGAAGCACTGTCAACGCTCAATTGTTTTTGATCGGTAGAAGTGAACGGCTGATTGTAATACCGCTTGCCCGTTGCTTTGTAAAGAGCATTTGCCAACGCACCGATTGATGGCGGAAGCCCTGGCTCTCCAAGTCCCGTTGGAGCAATTTGATTCTCCACAAAATGCACCTCGATTGCTTCCGGGGCTTGATGGTGGCGAATGAGCTGGTAGGTATTGAAGTTTTGCTGTTGGGCTACACCATCTTTAAAGTCCAATTTACTGAACATTCCGTGACCAATACCGTCTATTATTCCTCCTTCAATTATGTTGCAGGCGGCATCTTTGTTTACCACGATACCGCAGTCAACGGCTGCCCACACTTTTTTGATTTTCGGTTCGCCGTTTTCGATAGCAATATCAAATACTTCCGCAACATAGCTGAAGTGGCAGAAATACGCGGCAACGCCACGATAAATACCGGGTGTTTTTTTGCCCCAGCCTGATTTTTCTTTCACTAATTTCAACACGCCAGCGTAGCGTTCGGGGTCGTAATCATTGACTTTCCCGACGGGAGATTTAATCGCTTTCTCAAATAATTCTAACCTGAAATCAATCGGGTCTTTTCCGGCGGCTTCGGCTACTTCGTCGATAAACATTTGCTCAACTCCCGCTGTAAAATTTGAATCTGGTGCACGCCACGCTCCGGTGGTAATATTGGTGGCTGCTGTAATCTTCTCCGCTGAATAATTTTCAACCGTTCCCGCTGGAAAACGGTTCGGGAAAACTGCACCTGCGGGCAGTCCGGCTCCTCTGATGCTAAGAGCTATGAGTTCGTTGTTTTCGTCTAATCCCGCTTTGTAAACTGACTTGTACATGGGGCGGTAAGTTCCCTGCGTCATGTCGTCTTCCCGCGTATAAATTAGTTTTACGGGGCCACCAATTTTCTTTGAAATGGCGGCGGCTTCCACGCCAAAATGACCGTATAACCTTCTACCAAAACCACCGCCCATCCGGGTCATGTCGACCGTGATTTTTTCTACGGGTAGATTCAGTAGTTTGGAAACTGATTTTTCGAGTGCTTCGGGTGTCTGTATTGGCCCGATTAGTTCGGCTGAATCTTCGGTTACGTGGGCAAAGAAATTCATTGGCTCCATGGTATTATGAGCCAGAAAAGGTGCGGTGTAAGTTCGTTCAATAATTTTTGCTGCTTTTGCAAATGCGGCATCGGGATCTCCGTCTTTACGACTTCCCTGCACTTTTCCGTTTTTAAGTGCTTCATCTAAAGCGGCTTCGTGGCTTGAATTACCTTCTAACGGGCTGATTTTTTCCCAATTTACTTTAAGTTTTTTCTTGGCCTGCATCAATTGCCACGTTGAATCACCCACAATTGTTACCAAATGGTGGTAGCCTTTTTCGTCGCTCCAGGCGGGTTCGGGAATGGTGGTGTCAATAATAAATGCGTCAGAAATTCCAGGAAGGGCTTTGATTTCGGCTTCGTTGAAACTTTTTGCTTTCATACCAAACGCAGGCGGATGCTCAATCATGGCGAGTTTCATACCTTCCCGCTGAATATCAATGCCGTACATCGGCGTTCCGGTTACAATTTTCTTTCCGTCAACGTTTTTCTGGCTCGTACCAATCAGTTTGAAATCGGAGATGTCTTTTAATTCAACTTCTTTTGGTACTTCAATTATTGCCGCTTTCGATGCTAAATCTCCGTAAGTTGCTTTCTTGTTTCCGGATTTATCAGTTACTATTCCGTTGCTTGCGGTCAGGTTTTCAACGGGAATATTCCACTCATTAGCGGCGGCTTGCATGAGCATTGCCCTTGCGGTTGCACCCGCCATTCGGAGGGCGTTCCAACTTAAACGGATGGACAAACTTCCTCCCGCAAATTGATTTTGGTAAATTCCGGTGTTTAAAGGTGCTTGCTCTACCATGACGTTTTTCCACGGAATATCAAGCTCTTCCGCCACAATCATGGGCATGGAAGTACGTACGTTCTGCCCAATTTCAGGATTTGGCGAATAAATTGTCACCATTCCGTTATTACCAAGTTTGATATAACCGTTTATTTCAAACCATTCTTCGGGAATTTCAACGTCTGCTGGGGTGGCGGCGTTTACGCCGTTTAGCCAGCTAAAGCCGATGAGCATCCCTCCGGTAGAAGCGGCGGTTACTTTCAAAAAAGAACGTCTGTTGTATTGTGTTTTTATCTTTTTCATATTTTATGAGTTTGCGGCGGTTTTGATGGCTTTTTTGATTCTGGTGTACGTACCGCAGCGGCAAATATTACCTTGCATTGCGTCATCAATGTCTTGATCGGTTGGGTTTGGGTTTTCTTTCAATAATGCCGTTGCACTCATAATTTGTCCCGCTTGGCAGTATCCGCATTGCGGCACGTCAAGCTCTAACCAAGCCTTTTGAATTTTATTCATTTCGCCGCCTTCGGCAAGCCCTTCGATGGTCGTAATTTTCTGGTTTTCAACCGCTGAAACTGGGTAAACGCACGATCGCATCGCCGTGCCGTCAATGTGAATCGTGCAGGCTCCGCATTGTGCCATGCCGCAACCAAACTTGGTGCCGAGCATTTGTAAATTATCTCGCAGAACCCACAAAACGGGTGTGCTCGGATCGGCTTCTACTTGAAGTGCTTTTCCGTTAATGTTTAAGTTGTATTGTGCCATATTTTTATAGGTATTGTGTTTTGCCGAGTTGAAAAACGAGTAGTGGACTGCTCTAACTTCTGTGTATTTGGTTAGTTAAACGATTGGATGAGTTGAATAGTTATTGGTAAAGCAGTGCTTAAAGTTACTAATTTATTTATTCGCATTTTAATTTTTTTGAAATGTCTGAGACATAGTTAGCGAAAATGTTACTACTGAAAGTGTGTGAGCGTACGACAAAGGTTTTTTAGAAATTGAGTCACTGTTTTTCGATACATAAAAACGTCAGTTCATTTCCTTAATCATCTTCCAACTTCCTGAATTATAAACCTTTACGTAATCGTTTTCGGATTCGCTTTCTGGTAAATGTCTTAACCGCTCGTGCGTTTTTTTGTGAACGAAAAATGGGAGTGGAGCGGTCTTTTCGATGCGTTTAAAACCCAAATTCTCAAACGATTTGCCGTCTGACCAATCAGCGTCAACGTAAGTCATGATGTCGTCGGGGTGTTGTTCGGTTTCGACGAATTTCAACAACTTATTCAATCCACCGATGATGGTAAACTCCGAATGGTTTGCGAAATGAATCAGCTCAATCGAGCGTGAA
>JANQUM010000321.1:3427-3703 GCA_030731175.1 Spirosomataceae bacterium | reverse complement strand
TCTCCAGCATCAATGATTTCAACCTTCTGCATCATTTGACGTACAATTACTTCAATGTGCTTATCAGAAAGTTTTACACCCTGCTGACGATAAACGGCTTGCGTTTCGTTTACTAAGTATTCCTGAACGGCAGTTGGCCCTTTGATACGTAAAATATCGGCTGGCGTAATTGCTCCGTCAGAAAGTGGCTCTCCGGCTTTTGCGTAATCACCTTCTTGCACTAAAATTAGTTTCGATAGCGAAACCATGTATTTCATCTTTGTACCGTCTTTCGCT
>JANQUM010000321.1:0-3417 GCA_030731175.1 Spirosomataceae bacterium | reverse complement strand
GCCTCCAAAACTAACTACACCATCAATTTCAGAAACGACGGCAGGGTTAGATGGGTTACGAGCTTCAAATAGTTCTGTTACACGTGGAAGACCACCTGTAATATCACGGTTCATGTTAACTGCTCTTGGAATCTTAGCAAGTGTTTGACCTGCGGTGATTTTAGCTCCGTCATCAACAAGGATACGAGCACCAACTGGTAAGTTGTAAGAACGGGTTTCTCCGTTTTTGAGGTTTACCAAAATCGCTGGGTTCATGGTACGGTCTTTAGAATCGGTGATAACCTTATCACGGAAACCAGTTTGACCGTCAGACTCCTCACGAAGCGTAATACCTTCTACGATAGCATCGTATTCTACGGTTCCTTCCTGATCAGAAAGGATGGCGGCGTTAAACTGATCCCAGTGGCAAATTTCCGTTCCTTTCATCACTTTCTCACCGTCTTTAGCGGTCAAAATAGCACCGTAAGGAATGTTATTTGTAATCAATACGACATTTGTCCCTTCTTCGATGATACGAACTTCACCACGACGACCAACCACGATTGTTGCTTCTTTTCCGTCTTTATCAAAGCCTTGAACCGTACGAAGTTCTTCCATTTGAAGCGTTCCGTCAAACTTAGCTTTCAAGTTGGCATCAACTGATATGTTCATCGCTGTACCACCGGTGTGGAACGTACGAAGTGTAAG
The DNA here is from genome assembly GCA_030731175.1 of Spirosomataceae bacterium. Lineage (GTDB taxonomy): Bacteria > Bacteroidota > Bacteroidia > Cytophagales > Spirosomataceae > JANQUM01. Next base: position 2,730 of record JANQUM010000321.1, on the reverse strand, counting down.
CTGTGTACCTGGCTCACCAATAGATTGTGAGGCAATAACACCAACTGCCTCGCCTATTTCAGCCATGCGACCAGAAGCAAGGTTACGTCCGTAACAAGTTGCACAAACACCTACTTGTGTTTCACAAGTTAGAGCCGAACGTATTTCTACAGTATCAATTGCTGAATCATCAAGTGCAAGTGCGATATCCTCAGTGATTTCTTCGCCTGCTTTGATTATCAATTCTTTGGTTCGTGGGTCAATTAAATCAAATACTGAAGTACGACCTAACACACGCTCAGATAATGGCTCAACGATTTCCTCGTTGTCTTTCAATGCTGAAACTTCAATACCTCTCAAAGTCATGCAGTCAACTTCGTTGATTACAACGTCTTGAGCAACGTCGTGCAGACGACGGGTCAAGTAACCTGCATCGGCAGTTTTTAGGGCTGTATCGGCAAGACCTTTACGAGCACCGTGCGTTGAGATAAAGTATTCAAGTACATCAAGGCCTTCCTTAAAGTTGGAAAGAATTGGGTTCTCAATGATTTCTCCTACAGAACCGGCGATGTTTTTCTGAGGCTTCGCCATCAAACCACGCATACCACCCAACTGACGAATTTGCTCTTTAGAACCACGGGCTCCAGAGTGCATCATCATATAAACTGAGTTAAAGCCTTGGTCATCGTTCTCTAATTGCTCAAGCAATGTTTCTCTCAAACGGCTGTTTACACGCGTCCAAATGTCAATGATTTGGTTATAACGCTCACGCTCGGTAATGATACCAAACATATAGTTACTCTGCACGGTTTCCACTTCCTTCCGAGCCGTTTCTACTAATTGAGGTTTTTCGTCAGGGATATTAATATCTCCCAAACCAATAGATAAACCACCAGTAAAGGCTTTTTGGAAACCAAGTGTTTTGATGTCGTCAAGGAATCTCGCCGTGCGAGCAAAACTTACTTCTTTGAATACGGTACGAATAATTGTCTGAAGTTTTTTCTTCGTCAATAACTCGTTTATGTATCCTACTTGCTCTGGTACAAACTCATTAAAGAGTACACGTCCAGCTACGGTTTCGATAATTTTATGTTCAAATTCGCCGTTTGCGTTTTTCACCCGTACTCTACATTTGATGTAGGCGTGTTGTGAAATCGCTCCTTCGTTCATCGCAATGATGACCTCTTCCGGCGAATAAAATATTTTATCTTCTCCTTCTATTGTTTCATTTTCTGTCGAACGCTTTCCTTTTGTTACGTAGTAAAGACCCAATACCATGTCCTGTGAAGGTACGGTAATCGGTGCCCCGTTGGCAGGGTTAAGGATGTTGTGCGACGAAAGCATTAGCACTGAGGCTTCCAAAACGGCTTCGTGCCCGAGTGGAACGTGAACCGCCATTTGGTCACCGTCAAAGTCAGCGTTAAATGCTGTACAAACTAACGGGTGCAACTGGATTGCCTTTCCTTCAACCATTTTAGGTTGGAATGCCTGAATACCCAAGCGGTGAAGCGTAGGGGCACGGTTAAGCAATACTGGGTGGCCTTTTAATACGTTTTCAAGAATATCCCAGATTACGGCATCTTTACGATCAACGATTTTCTTCGCCGATTTTACCGTTTTCACGATTCCTCTTTCAATCAGTTTTCTGATAATGAACGGTTTGAAAAGCTCGGCAGCCATATCTTTCGGCAAACCACATTCGTGCAATTGCAATTCAGGGCCTACCACGATAACCGAACGACCAGAATAGTCAACTCGTTTACCCAATAGGTTTTGACGGAAACGACCTTGCTTACCTTTAAGCATATCGGAAAGTGATTTCAAGGCACGGTTACCATCCGAACGTACGGCGTTTACTTTACGTGAGTTGTCAAATAATGAATCGACAGCCTCTTGAAGCATCCGCTTCTCGTTACGCAAGATAACTTCTGGTGCTTTGATTTCTAACAAACGCTTCAAACGGTTGTTACGGATAATCACACGACGGTAAAGGTCATTGAGGTCAGACGTTGCGAAACGACCACCATCTAACGGCACTAAAGGGCGTAATTCTGGTGGAATAACGGGTACCATTTTGATAATCATCCATTCAGGACGGTTCTCGATACGAGTCTTGGCATCACGGAAAGCTTCAACTACACGAAGACGCTTTAGGGCTTCGGTTTTACGTTGCTGCGATGTATCCGTTGATGCTTGGTGACGTAGCTGATTAGAAAGCTTATCAAGTTGTAAGCGAGCTAAAAGCATTTCTAACGCATCTGCTCCCATTTTGGCGATAAACTTATTAGGGTCTTCGTCAGGAAGTAGCTGGTTTTCACGAGGCAGTTTATCAAGGATGTCAAGGTACTCTTCTTCCGTTAGGAAATCCATGTACTCAATTCCATCTTCACCCTTTACACCCGCCTGAACTACGGCGTATCGCTCGTAGTAAATGATTTGGTCGAGTTTTTTGGTAGATAGACCTAATAGGTAACCAATTTTGTTTGGTAAACTACGGAAGTACCAGATATGAGCAACCGGAACCACCAATTCGATGTGTCCCATACGCTCACGACGTACTTTCTTTTCGGTAACTTCCACGCCACACCGGTCGCAGATAATTCCTTTATAACGAATACGCTTGTATTTTCCGCAATGGCATTCCCAGTCCTTTACAGGGCCGAAAATCCGCTCACAGAACAGACCGCCCATTTCGGGCTTGTACGTTCGGTAGTTGATGGTTTCGGGTTGCGTAACCTCTCCAAACGAACT
>JANQUM010000320.1 GCA_030731175.1 Spirosomataceae bacterium | reverse complement strand
ATGATTATCGCCGGAGCGGGTTCGGGAAAAACGCGGGTGTTGACTTACCGCATTGCGTGGCTGATTCAAAACGGCGTGGATCCGTTCAATATTCTTGCCCTGACTTTTACCAATAAATCGTCGCAGGAAATGCGGAAACGCATTGAGAAAATTATCGGGAAAGATGCCCGTAACCTTTGGATGGGGACTTTTCACTCCGTTTTTGCCAAAATTTTGCGTTTTGAAGGAAAGCGGTTGGGTTACAGTTCTGACTTCTCAATTTATGATACCACAGATTCAAAATCGCTCATAAAATCAATCATCAAAGAGCAAGGCTTAGACGATAAAGTTTACCGCCCCAACTACGTTTACAACAAAATTTCGAGTGCCAAAAACGCCCTGATTTCGTGGGAAGCCTACCTGAATAACCCCATAAATCAGGAGGAAGACAAAGCCGCAAAAATGCCCGAACTTGGGAGGATTTATCGGCTGTATCAATTGCGTTGTTTTCAGGCAAACGCCATGGATTTTGACGATTTGCTTTTCAATACAAATGTGCTATTTCGTGATCATTTGGACGTACTAAACAAGTACCAACACAAATTCAAACACGTTTTGGTGGATGAGTTTCAGGATACCAACATTTCACAATATTTAATCACAAGAAAGCTTTCTGCCGAACACGAAAATATTTGCGTGGTGGGAGACGACGCTCAAAGTATTTATGCGTTCCGCGGAGCAAATATTCAGAATATCCTGAATTTCAAGATAGATTACCCCGATTTGCACGTGGTGAAATTGGAGCAGAATTACCGCTCGACGAAAAATATTGTGGAAGCGGCAAATTCCGTTATTCGAAGAAACAAAGAGCAGTTTGAGAAAAACACGTTTACGGATAATGACATCGGTAAGAAAATTACGGTTATCAAGGCGTCTTCTGATAATGAAGAGGGGCGTTTGATTTCAACCCGTATTTTTGAAACTAAGGTAAACGAGAATTTAAGAAATACAGATTTTGCCATTTTGTACCGTACCAACGCCCAATCAAGGGCTTTTGAAGAGGCGTTGCGGAAAATCGGAATCAAATACCGCATCATCGGTGGGCTATCTTTTTACCAGCGTAAAGAAATCAAAGACCTTTTAGCGTACATGCGTTATGCCGTAAATCAGCAAGACGAAGCGGCGTTCAAACGTATTATTAACTTGCCCAAACGAGGTATTGGCGATACGACGGTCGCTAAAATTATTGTTACGGCGGCCGAAAATAACAAGACGATTTGGGAAGTGGTGAGCGATATTCACAGCTTTGTTTCGGGGCGTTCGACAAACGCCATCGACGGCTTCGCTGATTTGATAAAGAGCTATATGCTAATGTCAGAGAGGGGCGATGATGCTTACAAAATTGCGGAATACGTGGCGAAATCATCTGGTATTTTGCGGGAACTTCACGCCGATAAAACCGTGGAAGGATTAAGCCGCTACGAGAACATTCAGGAACTATTGAACTCCATAAAGCAGTACGTTGATGACCCCGAAAACGAAGAAACGACCTTGAGTGCGTTTTTGCAGACGGTTTCATTGCTTACTTCTGCCGACGAAAAAGACGACGACGGCGATAGCGACCGCGTAACAATGATGACTATACACGGAGCAAAGGGCTTGGAGTTTAAGCAGGTATTTGTGGTAGGCATGGAGGAAAACTTGTTTCCGTCGCAGATGATGTTGCAAAACCGAGCCGATTTGGAAGAAGAACGGCGTTTATTTTACGTGGCAATTACTCGTGCTGAAGATAATTTGACGCTAAGTTACGCTCAACAACGCTACAATTACGGGCGGTTAAACTACTGCGAACCGAGCCGTTTTTTGAGTGAAATTGACGAGGTTTACCTTGAATTTGCTCGAACAAAAACGGCATCAATCAAGGGTTTTGATTTGCCATTTGAGCGGGAGCGGAGCGTGCCAACAACGCAGGTTTCTTCATTTAAAAAGGCGTTTACACCCGCCGCTAAAGCGAATGGTAACGCTAAACACGAGGTTTCGGAGAATTTTGCCCCAAGTGCTGCTACCGATTTACGGCCCGAACAACGGGTAGAACACCAAAAATTTGGTTTCGGAACGGTGTTGAAAATGGAAGGAAGCCAAAAAGCGACGGTGAATTTTGATACTCACGGCGAAAAAACATTATTATTGAGTTTCGCCAAATTGCGGATTGTGACGTAGGACCGAATGATGATTCGCCCCTACGATATGGATTTGCGGATGTCTTGTAAAATGCGTTCGCCGCCGGCGTTTAAAATCAACTTCGCAATTTTGTCGCCTAATTCTTCGGCGGAGGCGTTTTCGTCCACTTCCACCGTTTCCCGAATAACCTCCTTTCCGTCCAAACTAATAATTCCGGCGGTGAAATCTTGGGTTGTGGCAAGACCGAAAACCGGGATGGAACAACCGCCATTCATGGTTCTCAAAAATGCCCGTTCAATCCGTAATCGGCGTTCGGTTTCGGGATGATTACATGCGGTTTTTACGAGTGTTTTCTTTTCGTCTGGTAAACTTACGGCGACTTCCACGGCTACGCTTCCCTGTCCAACGGCGGGCGTAAACTCCTTACTGTCAAATTCGTGAATAATCATATCGTGATAACCCATTCGGTGAACTCCGGCGTAAGCAAGGAGTAGAGCATCGCAGTGATTTTCGTCCAGTTTACGGATTCTCGTTTGCAGATTCCCTCGCATATCCACCACTTTTAAGTGCGGGAAATACGCCCGCAGCATCGCAATTCTTCGCGTAGAGGAGGTTCCGATAACGAACGGTTCGCCGCTGTGCACGTCGAGTTCTTTGTTTCGACTTACCAAAACATCATTGATTTTTTCTCTTTCGGTGAAAGCGATAACTTCAAAATCATCACCCAAATCTGATTGCAAATCTTTGGCACTGTGAACGGCGATATCGATGCGACCATCAAGTAATTGTTCTTCTAATTCTTCCGTAAAAACGCCTTTACTTCCGATTTTTGACAACGCCCGGTCAAGGATTTTATCACCCTTCGTTTCTATGATTATGATTTCCGCCGTTGCTCCGGCGGCTTGCAGTTTTTCCTCAATATAATACGCTTGCCAAAGTGCGAGTTTGCTTCCCCGTGTTCCTATTCTTATGTGCATATTATTCATGGTTAGTTATTCTTTTCTACGTTTTCATAAACCTTCTCAATTTCTCTCTGTAGTTCCTCTTCGTTAGGAAGGTATAGCTGGTATTTACTCGCTACAATGGTTGAATTATCAACTGGCAGAGATATTTTCACTAATGTGTCATTTTTATCGCTACACAAAAGAATTCCGATTGTGGGGTTCTCAAAATCCTGTTTTTCATAACGGTCGTAGTAATTGACGTACATTTGTAATTGCCCTAAATCTTGGTGAGTAAGTTTACCAGTTTTTATCTCAATGATTACAAAACTTTGTAGTAACCGATTGTAAAATACTAAGTCAACAAAGAAATCATCTCCGTCAATATGAATCCTCTTTTGTCGGGCAACAAAAGTGAAGCCATTGCCCAATTCAAGCATAAAATCTTGTAATTGGTCTATAAGAGCCGTTTCGATGTCTTTTTCATAGTAAACAGTTTCTTTTTTTAAGCCCAAAAACTCTAAGACCATTGGGTCTTTTATTATATGCTTTGGGTATTAGGGAAGCTTTTAGCCGTTTGCAATGGCGATTACAGTTTCAACATCATTAC
>JANQUM010000319.1 GCA_030731175.1 Spirosomataceae bacterium | reverse complement strand
GAACCCGCTTTCTTGTATCGAACGGTGAATCCCAATCGTATTTCGTACGTCAAAGATCGCAAATCACTCCGCCGGATTTCCCCTTCTGAAATCAACTTCTTTCACTAAGCCAACGGCGTTGATGTGTAATTCCATTACAAGTGCATTTGAAGGCTGTTGAAGCTGCTCGCATTGCGGACCTTTTTCAAGAAAAAAGACAATAATTTTCTCACTTCTTCGATCAAGAATTTGGTAATCGTACCGCCCGAAACCTTCTTTGATTTGCGATTCAGAAAGCCCCAAAATTTTGTCTTTCATTTCTCGCAACTCTGCGATTTGGCCCGTTCGTTTTTCTTCGCAAGCGTTACGATCGGAAATGAAGAGTTCGGAGTCAAAAGTTCCTAAATCAGGCTTTTCAACCGTAGAACAACTCGTAATTACAATTAATAAAAATGCAAAGCGAAAGGTTAAAATTCTGTAAATTCTCATATCTCACATCTCGTGTCTAAAATCTTAATCTTGAAATGACCCGATTGCACTGTTGGCAATCGAGAGGATGAAACTAAAAATCAAAGCGGTAAAAAAGCCGTTTACCGAAAAGCCGCCAACTAAAAAATCGCAGAGATAAACAATAGCCACCGTTATTACGAGGTAAAACAAGCCGAGGGTCAAAATGGTTATCGGTAACGATAAAACAACCAGAATTGGCTTCACAATTCCGTTCAAGACGCTCATTACAAACGCCACAATAAATGCCGTTGCGTAACCATCAACGCTCACACCGCTCAAAAACTGCGGAACGAAATAAATAATAATTCCCAATACAATCAGGCGAATAAGGTAGCTCATATTTTAAAAGAGTTAGTGTGTAGAAAAAGTTATTTTTAAAAGAGGTAAAAAAATGTTCCAATAATAATTTTAGTCGAATCCTGGAGAGCGTTCCCGTTTAACTCGTGTCCACAAAAAAGCTTTTAGCTAAAGTAGGAGAAATTTGAAACGCTTCATTTCAAATAAAAGAAATCCCGCAAGACTTTAAAGGCTTGCAGGATGAGTGGGAGAACAAAATTACAAATTCCCCTTTTTCATTTCTTTGATAGCGTAATCTGCGGCACGGGCGGTGAGTGCCATATAAGTTAACGACGGATTCTGAGTGGAAGTAGAAGTCATGCAGGCTCCGTCGGTTACGAATACGTTTTTACAAGCGTGAAGTTGGTTCCACTCGTTGAGCAGCGAGGTTTTTGGGTCTTTTCCCATACGCACACCGCCCATTTCGTGAATATCGTTGCCCGGTACTCGTCCATTTTCACCCGGACGAATATTGGTAAAACCGGCCTTCTCGTACATTTCCGTGAATTGTTCCTTGAAATCCTGAATCATCTTCTCGTCGTTGTCATCGTAGTTGACGTTAACGCTCAACTGCGGGATTCCGTATTTGTCAACTAACGTTTTGTCAAGTCGGACGTAGCTTTCTTCTTTCGGAATGGTTTCGCCCATCATGTGTGAACCAACCCGCCACGGTCCCCAAGTTTCTTTTTCGAGGTTATTTTTTAAGTCAACACCCACGCCATCGTAGCCATTTTGCGAGTTTCGTGAAGCCTGAAAACCCGCCGCGTAGCCGCGTAAAAAGTCTGTTTCTTGTTTGTAAACGTTACGGAAACGAGGAACATAACTGCTGTTTGGGCGTTTTCCGGCGGTCTTTTTATCCATAAAACCTTCATATTCTGCACTGATAACTGCACGGTAATTGTGGAAAGCAATGTATTTTCCCATCAAACCGTTGTCGTTTCCTAAACCTTCAGGAAAACGGTCGGATTTTGAGTTTAAAAGAATGTGGTTTGTCGCTAAAGCGGAGGCATTCATAAAAATTACATCGGCGAAATATTCGGTCATTTTCATGGTCTCGGAATCAATTACCCGAACGCCTTTTGCCTTCTGTTTTTTCTCGTCGTAAATGATAGAATGCACCACTGAATTGGGTTGCAGCGTAGCGTTCCCAGTTTTCAACGCCCACGGAATGGTGGAAGAATTTGCCGCGAAATATCCACCAAACGGACAACCCCTTTCGCAAATGGTGCGGTGCTGACATTTGGCACGTCCTTGGTCGTAATGAATTTGGCGAGGTTCTGTAATATGAGCACAACGCCCGATGATATTATGGCGGTCTGTGAAATTTTGACGTAAAGAATCAGAAAAGTGTTTTTCAACACAATTCTGCTCGTGTGGTGGAAGGAAGTCGCCGTCCGGTAGGCTGTCGAGACCGTCTTTATTTCCTGAAATTCCGACAAAATTCTCTACGTAATCGTACCACGGAGCGATGTCGTCGTACCCAATTGGCCACTCTACGGCGAAGCCGTCACGGGCGGGTCCTTCAAAATCGTATTTACTCCAACGCTGTGTTTGCCGAGCCCAAAGCAGTGATTTTCCGCCAACTTGATTTCCCCGAATCCATTGAAACGGGCTTTCCTGCACGTAAGGTTGCTCGTCATCTTTCATGAAAAAGTGGGCTGCTCCTTCATGGAAGTTATAACAACTCGCCGCAATCGGGTTTTCTTCCCGAATCTTATCGGGCATTCGCCCACGGTGTTCTAATTCCCACGGCTGGAGGTTTGTAGTTGGATAATCTACGTTGTGTTCCGCTTTATTTCCCCGCTCTAAAATAAGCGTTTTGAAACCTTTATCGGCAAATTCTTTCGCTGCCCAGCCGCCGCTCATTCCTGAACCGACCACGATGGCATCGTACTTGCGTTTTTTTACTGAATTTATATTTAGGTAAGTCATTTTATAGGTTGAATTGTGAATTAGTGAACGATGAAATTGGCGAATAGAAATTCTTTTAACTCTCCTCCAAATCTACGCAGCCGCTGTAAAAACCGGGGGCGAATTGAAAACCATTTTTGTACATCACGTACTCGGATGATTGATAGCCTTGCACGGTGTAGCGTTTCAGCGTTCCAAAAAATGATTTCCACTCGGGAGCTTCGTTTACGCTAATCATACCAAGACATTCTGTTTTTTCATTTGCTAAAAGGTCGGCGAACGATTTATCATATTTCGTCTTGGTAAACGCATCCACCAAGCCGAGTTGCGTTATGAAAATACTTTTTTGATCGACGGGGGTACAATCGTTTAGCATTGCCATCACGAATTTGTCAATGCCCATTTCTCCCGCTCCGGGGGTATCCGTTTTCGGAATAAGTGCTTCAACGAGCTGATTCAATAACTCCGCTTCGGCGAGTTTAAAATTCGTGATTTTGGGAAGCGTTTCGGGTGTCCAAGCGTTTGCCCAAGCGGGCAGCGAAAGTGCTGTTCCGAAAGCTAATCCTACGTTTTTTAGTGCTTTTCTTCTGTTCATATTTTTATTGGTTGGGGCGAAAATGGGCGAATCCTGATTCGCCCCTATGTTATGATTCCCTTATTACGCTCATTCGGTTGCAATAAGTCCCATAAATTACCGTATAAATCTTCAAAAACGGCAACAGTTCCGTAATCAAATTCTTGCGGTGGGCGGATAAAGTTAACGTTTCGTTCTTTAAGTTTATGGTAATCACGTTGAAAATCATCCGTAAAAAGAAACAAGAAAACTCGTCCTCCAGTTTGATTTCCGATGCTTGCCGCTTGTTGTTCGTCGGCGGCTTTTGCTAAAAGAAGCGAGCATTCTTTCGCACCGTTTGGGGCAACCATCACCCAACGTTTTTCTTCGCTCAGTTTGGTATCTTCCAATAATACGAAATCCAGTTTGTTTACGTAGAAATCAATGGCTTC
>JANQUM010000318.1:13811-19314 GCA_030731175.1 Spirosomataceae bacterium | reverse complement strand
GGTAAATTGAGTAGCGTCCCACTCTAACCAGTTATAACGTTGTGCAGAATTTCCGCTTAGGCTTTCACCAACGGTCTCAAGAGCTTTCGATTTCTCACGAACTCCTATCATTTGACCTGCTTTTAGTAAATACGAAGGAATGTTAACAACATCTCCATCAACAACGATGTGCTTGTGTGAAACAAGTTGACGTGCTGCACGACGTGTAGGAGCGATTCCTAAACGGTAAACCACATTATCAAGACGTGACTCACAAAGTTGGATAAGATTCTCACCGGTTGGACCTTCCTTAGAAGATGCCAAGCCGAAAATACGTGCGAATTGACGCTCAAGCATTCCGTAAGTGTACTTCACTTTCTGCTTCTCCATTAATTGAAGTGCGTATTCTGATTTTTTGCTTCTTCTTCCTTTACCGTGTTGTCCAGGAGGATAAGCTTTCTTTTGAAGGGCTTTACTCGGGCCCATTACTGGCTCGCCGAATTTTCTTGAAATCTTTGCCTTCGGACCTGTATATCTTGCCATTAGCTTGTGTTTTAAAAACGGTTAGTCCCAATGTCCAAACTACCGCTTTGTGGAAAATAAATAAAAAAAGTTAATTGTTATCCATGACCTACCCGTCACCATTTCTGGTGGCAAATAAGTTACTAGAAAACAATTAACATAATAAAGATTATACTCTACGACGCTTAGGAGGGCGACATCCGTTGTGAGGAAGTGGAGTTACGTCTGTGATAGTCACGACTTCGATTCCAAGACCTTGAATTGTACGAATAGCTGAATCACGCCCGGCACCAGGGCCTTTGATGAATACATCTGCCTTACGCATTCCTGCGTCATAAGCAACTTGTCCTGCATTTTGAGCAGCAGTTTGTGCGGCGTATGGCGTATTCTTTTTAGAACCACGAAATCCCATTTTACCTGCTGATGCCCATGAAATAACCTGCCCTTGAGCGTTAGTTACTGAAATCATGATATTGTTGAAAGATGCTTTCACGTGAACTTGTCCGTGATTATCAATTACAACAACGCGTTTTTTTGCTTTGTCTTTTCTTTTAGCTTGTGCCATTATTTAGCAAAGAATTAATTTATAAGGCGAAACGGCACTGACCGTTTCCTGATCTTTTAATAGTATAATAAACTTCTGAACACCAAGAGTATTACTTAGTAGCTTTCTTCTTGTTGGCAACAGTTTTACGTCTTCCTTTACGGGTACGTGAGTTGTTTTTTGTTTTCTGACCACGAAGAGGTAACCCTTTTCTATGACGCAGACCACGGTAGCAACCGATATCCATCAATCGCTTGATTGATAATTGTACTTCAGAACGCAACGCACCTTCAACACGCACCTCGTCAGTAATGATTGAACGAATAGCGTTAGCTTCGTCGTCCGACCAATCCTGAGCGTGCTTATCAACCGATACATTCGCCTTTTCTAAAATATTTGTTGCCGTACTGCGGCCAATGCCAAAGATGTACGTAAGGGCTATTTCGCCTCTTTTTTTGTCTGGAATATCAACACCTGCAATCCTCATATGAATTAGCCTTGTCTTTGTTTAAATTTTGGATTCTTCTTGTTAATCACGTAAACCTTGCCTTTCCTGCGAATCACTTTGCAGTCGACACTACGTTTTTTTACGGATGCTCTAACTTTCATTGCTGCTATCTATTTATTTGTACCGGTAAACGATTCTCGCCTTTGATAAATCATACGGCGACATTTCTAATTTGACTTTATCTCCCGGTAAAATACGAATATAATGCATTCTCATTTTACCCGAAATATGGGCAACTACCTCGTGCTTATTTTCTAACTCCACGCGAAACATGGCGTTTGAAAGGGCTTCGGAAATTACGCCATCAACTTCTATATTTGCTTGCTTGGCCATTTAATAATTTAAAATTTTAAGCGATCACTAACTCTTTTTCCCTCAATGCATCTTCGATGTAGTCGAAAGTAGTAAGAATTTCGTAACCATTATCTGTAACCATTACGGTATGTTCAAAATGAGCAGCCGGTTTGCGGTCTTCGGTACGGATTGTCCAGCCATCACTTTCCTGAACAACAAATCTTTTTCCTAATGTTATCATCGGTTCAATTGCGATAACCATCCCCGAAACCATTTTAGGACCTTTACCTCGCTTACCATAATTTGGAACTTCAGGACCTTCGTGTAAGCTTTTACCAACACCATGTCCAACCAACTCCCTTACTACACCAAAACCAAAGTCATTTACATGGTTTTGAACAGCGAAACTTACGTCACCAATGCGATTGCCTGGCTTCACTTGTTCTATGGCACGGTACAATGAACGCTTTGTTTCGGCAAGTAGTTCATTTACCTCATCAGAAACATCACCAATTGCATAAGTATAAGCACTATCAGCGTGAAAACCGTCTTTATTTACTCCACAATCAATGGAGAGCACATCTCCATTTTGTAGAGGACGATCATTGGGGAAACCGTGGACAACAACATCATTTAAAGATATACACAAACTCGCTGGAAAACCACCGTAACCTTTAAATGAAGGCTTACCACCATTATCTCTTATAAATTCCTCTGCAATTTTATCTAGGTACTTTGTCGTTACACCTGGCTTTAATAACTTAGCTACTTCACCGTGGCACTTACCTAAAATTTGACCATTTGCTCTGATAATTTCAGCATCAGCGGCCGATTTTAGAAATATAGTTTTTTTACCACCCATTACTTAGTCCCTGATAACTATTACTGCGTAACTACCGAAGTTGATTGTCCCTGAATTCTTCCTGATTCCATAAGACCTTCATAACGTTTCATCAATAAGTAACTCTCAATTTGTTGCAAGGTATCTAACACAACAGCTACAAGAATTAGAAGCGAAGTGCCTCCAAAGAAAGAAGCAAAAATTTGCGTCATCCCCAACAAACTGGCGATTGCGGGAAATATCGCAATTGCAGCCAGCAGGAACGCTCCCGGAAGTGTGATTCTATCTAATATTGTGGCAATGAAATCTGACGTTGGTTGCCCAGGTTTTACGCCCGGTATGAATCCACCACCACGTTTCATGTCGTCTGCAATCTGATTCGGATTGATTGAAATTGCAGTGTAAAAGAATGTAAATGCAATGATTAAGAATGCATAGAGTGCATTATACTGCCATGAAGTAAAGTCTGCAAAGACTTGTGCAATATTCTGGGCGGTATCACTCGTTTCAGCAAATAAAGATGCCACGAATGATGGCACAAACATTAACGCTTGACCAAAGATTATCGGCATAACACCAGATATATTCACTTTAAGAGGTAAATACTGCCGTTGACCAGAAACTACTTTGTTACCCACAATCTGCTTTGCGTATTGCACCGGTATCCGACGGACTGCCTGCGTAAGTGCAACTGAAAATATGATAACAAGGAACAAAAGTACTATTTCCAAAATGAAGAACAATATTTCTCCGCTTGCACCTCTTGATTGAGCCTCACCTATAATAGCTCCAGGAAAACGAGATACAATACCAATCATGATTATCATTGAGATACCATTACCAATACCTTTCTCAGTCATTCTTTCACCCAACCACATCGCCATCATTGTTCCGGCGACCAAAATAATTACACCTGAAATGTAAAAGAGGCCCTGATTAATTGTAATCGCTTCAGTTGGGATAGTTGTACGTAAATAAGTAAAACCCTGTGTCGCCGTTACTGCAATTGTCAACCAACGAGTAATTTGATTAAGTTTTTTTCTACCCGATTCACCCTCTTTCTGCAACTTGCTGAAGTAAGGCACTGCGAGGCCTAACAATTGTATTGCGATTGATGCCGAAATGTAAGGCATGATTCCCAACGCCATTATTGAAGCGTTACTGAACGCCCCACCTACCAAAGTATCCAAAAGACCTAATAAGCCATTACTGCTTGTTAAATCTTGAAGTTTTGACGGATCAATACCCGGTAGAACAATAAAAGAGCCAATGCGAAAGATTACGATAATCATCAACGTTTGAAGAATACGGTTACGTAATTCTTCAATTGACCAAATATTTTTGAGCGTTGTTATGAACTTGTTCATTATATAAAGAACTGGTTTTTCTGATTATTCGGGTCTTCCGCCGTCTAGTTTGTCTTGTAATTCGTTTAATTCATCCCACTTCCCTTCGCTTGCAAGCTGTGCTTGTTGTGGCCAAGTAGTTGGGTTATGAATTGAATAACGCGGACCCGCTTCTTCAAGAATTTCGTTTAATTTTTCAACTGGTGTGGCTGCTAAATCTGCAAAAGTAATAATTCCTGCATTGTTAAACAACTCAGCAATCTTCGGACCAATTCCTTCTACCTTTTTAAGATCATCACCTTTTGCGGCTTTTTTCTTTTCAACCTTCGGCTTTTCTACAACCACAGATGACGCAGGAACTTCCTTAGCAACGGTAACTTTTGACGCTTTCGCAATGTTAACCGAAGCTTCTTTATCCAACTTTGAATCAACAACCGCAGAGCCTCCAGCTTTTTCAATAGCCTCAACTGCTGATTTTGAGAATGCGTTTACACGAACCTCAACAGCACCAGTAACTTCTCCACGACCTAGTATCTTCACTAAATCAGATTTTGCAATCAAACCGTTGTTGTAAAGTAAACCTAAATCTATGACTTTTGCTCCAGTAGAGTCAATTAGTGCCTGAAGTGTATCGAGATTAATTGCTTTGTATTCAACACGATTAATGTTATTAAAGCCGAACTTTGGTAAGCGACGTTGCAAAGGCATTTGACCACCTTCAAAACCTAATTTACGGCTATAACCAGAACGTGATTGGGCACCTTTATGTCCACGTCTAGCAGTTCCACCACCGCCTGATCCGTGACCTCGACCTTGGCGTGTATCTTTTTTTACTGAACCTTTATTAGGTTTTAACGAACTCAGTTTCATCTTTTAATAATCTATTTGTTTGTCGCATTCCACTACATGAAACACTCGGCTATGCCTATTGATTTAGATTCTCTCTACCGTAATTAAGTGCGACACCGCTCTAATCATTCCTTCGATTTGCGGTGTTAACTCTTTTTCAACTGTCCGATTAATTTTCCCCAAACCTAACGCTTGAATCGTTAACTTCTGTTTTTGCGGACGTTTAATCGTACTTCTTACCTGAGTAATTTTAGCCTTTGCCATTATTGTTAACTTATCCGTTGTAAACTTTATTTAGCTTTACACGACGTTGCATCGCGATTTCATGAGGTGCACGCATTTTGCTTAGAGCATCTAAAGTTGCTTTTACCACGTTATGCGGATTAGAAGAACCTTTCGACTTTGCAAGTACATTGTGAACACCCGCAGATTCTAAAACTGCACGCATTGCACCACCAGCAATAATACCAGTACCGGGCGAAGCAGGCTTCATAAATACCAAACCACCAGAATACTTTCCGTTCACTTCGTGCGGAATAGTATCGTTGATAATAGGAATTTTGACCAAATTTTTCTTTGCATCTTCAACAGCCTTTTGGATAGCATCAACTACTTCATTT
>JANQUM010000318.1:0-13801 GCA_030731175.1 Spirosomataceae bacterium | reverse complement strand
TTTCCGTCTCCAAAAACAACAATAGCTGAGAATCTGAAACGACGACCGCCTTTAACAACCTTTGCAACACGGTTGATGGCAACCACTTTTTCTTTTAAATCTGAATCGCTTACTCTTTCTGATTTCTTCATTATGATATGCTCTTTATTAGAATTTCAACCCACCTTCGCGAGCTCCTTCAGCTAATGCTTTAATGTTACCGTGATACAAATAACCACTGCGATCGAAAACGCACTTCTCGATTCCGTTTGTAGAAGCAAGTTCAGCAATTTTCTTACCAACCTCTTTCGAAGTTTCAATCTTAACACTTGGTAAACCAAGTGCACCAGAAGATGCTGCTGCTAAAGTTTGCCCGTTTGAATCGTCAATTAACTGAGCGTAAATAGCTTTATTAGAGCGAAATACCGTTAGACGAGGACACGAGGTAGTACCCGAAATTTTCTTACGGATTCCTCTTTTGATTTTATTTCTTCTTGTTGTCTTTGACGTTGACATTGATTCTAACTTCTTTAAGTTACCGAGAATTTGAAATACAACTTCCCAAATAAACCATTAATAATATTATTTCTTAGCAGCAGTTTTACCAGCTTTCCGGCGGATCTGCTCACCCACGAAACGAATACCTTTACCTTTGTAAGGCTCAGTTTTGCGGAGCGTTTTGATTTTCGCAGCAACCATTCCAACTAACTGTTTATCAATACCTTCAAGAGTTATTATCGGGTTTTTACCCTTCTCCATCAAAGTACTAACTTTCACATCATCGGGAACTACAAAGAAAATGCTGTGTGAATAACCGAGGGCAAATTCAATTACATTACCTTGGTTTGTAGCCTTGTAACCAACACCAACTAATTCAAGATCTTTCTTATAACCTTCGTTAACACCGACAATCAAATTGTTGATTAGAGAACGATATAAGCCGTGAAGTGCTTTATGACGTTTTTGTTCGGTTGGGCGCTCCACTGTAAGGATACCATCTTCTAACGTCAACTTCATATCAGCTGAAATGGGCTGTGAAAGTTCTCCTTTAGGACCTTTCGCAGTTACAACGTTATTTTTCCCTATGGTTACTGTTACACCTTCGGGAACAGTTATGGGTTTTTTACCAATTCTTGACATATTTACATTTGTTTAAGGCCACACAATTGCGAGGCGGTCAACGATTATAATTAATAAATGTAACACAAAACTTCGCCACCGACATTCATCGTGCGGGCTTCTTTATCTGTAACAACACCCTTAGATGTTGATAAGATTGCTATTCCTAGACCGTTTAACACGCGTGGCATATTATCAGCCCCAACGTATTTCCGAAGGCCTGGCTTAGAAACCCTTGTAAGGCTTTCGATTGCCGACCGTTTGGTCATTGGATTGTATTTGAGAGCAATTTTAATTGTACCTTGAAGATTATCTTCTTGAAATTTATAGCTCTGAATATACCCTTTTTCGTAAAGTACTTTCGTAATCTCCCGTTTGATATTAGAAGCAGGCATTTCTACCACGCGGTGTCTCGCTTTAATAGCGTTTCTAAGACGGGTAAGATAATCTGCTATTGGATCCGTTGTTACCATTATTAATATATATTTTTGGATTCCTTAGCCAACACTGAACAGTTTCGCGAGAGCGACTTTTTCAATTGGGCTGCAAAATTAGTGATTCTGTTTGAGAAATAAAAATTACCAAGAAGCTTTTGTAACACCAGGGATCAAACCATTGTTTGCCATCTCTCTGAAAGTTACTCGGTTGATACCGAACTTACGCATATATCCTTTCGGACGACCAGTTAGTTTACAGCGGTTGTGTAAACGTACCGGTGAAGAGTTCTTGGGAAGTGCGTCAAGACCCCTATAGTCTCCAGCTGCCTTAAGAGCCGCACGCTTGTCTGCGTACTTCGCTACTAAACGTTCACGCTTTCTTTCTCTTGCTTTGATTGATTCTCTTGCCATTTCTTATCGAATGTTATTCGGTTCAGTTTTCTGAAGTTTTTTTGCTGCTTTTGAAAGGCATTCCTAATGCCTTCAATAATTCGTAACCTTCGGCGTCAGTCGGGGCAGAAGTAACGAACGTAATATCCATTCCTTGAATCTTTGCGATTTTTTCAATCGAGATCTCTGGGAAAATAATTTGCTCAGTTACACCAAATGTGTAATTGCCGCGACCGTCAAAGCCTTTATCTTTTATTCCTTGGAAGTCACGAACCCGCGGAAGGGCAACTGATATCAAACGATCAAGAAATTCGTACATCCGCTCTCTGCGTAAGGTAACTTTTGCACCAATCGGCATATTTGCACGAAGCTTAAAGTTCGATACGTCTTTCTTAGAGAGTGTCGGAACTGCTCTTTGACCAGCAATGATTGAAATTTCATCAACGCTGCTGTCAACAAGTTTTTTATCACCAGTTGCGACACCAACTCCGCGATTGATAACGATTTTTATTAGGTGCGGCACTTGCATTGAGGATTTGTATTCAAATTTCTCTTTGAGTGCTGGTACTATTTCTTCTGTATATTTTGTCTTTAGACGTGCCATTATGAATATGGATGTTGTTGTGGATTTCCGACCCACAGACTAAATTATTTTAAATAAATTTATCGGTTGCTTTAGAAAAGCGTTGCAGCTTACCTTTTTCGTTCAACCGTTTGCCCGTTTTAGTAGGCTCGCCTGTGGCAGGATCAACCAACATAACATTACTTATGTGGATACTTCCTTCTTGTTGACGCAACTCACCTTGTGGGTTTTGAGCTGTTGGCTTAACGTGTTTTGTCTGAATGTTAGCACCATCAACGATGATACGGTTTTTGTCAGTCAATATTTTGATGACACGGCCTTCAGTACCTTTCGCATTTCCTGCAATAACCTTAACTGTATCGCCTGAGCGTACATGAAATTTTTGCTGGGCTTTGATTTTATTCTTCATTACTTTATCTAAATTTCAAAGAGTATAGTAAGTGGTAATCTTACAGAACTTCTGGGGCTAATGATACAATTTTCATAAATTGCTTCTCCCTTAGTTCACGGGCTACTGGCCCAAAGATACGTGTACCTCTTGGTTCGTTATTCGTATTCAATAATACTACCGCATTATCTTCAAACCGAATGTAACTACCATCTTTACGACGTATTTCTTTTTTCGTACGTACCACAACCGCTTTAGAAACAGTTCCTTTTTTCATACTTGACGATGAAAGGGCTTGCTTCACGGTCACAACAACTTTGTCACCGATGGATGCGTAACGTTTTTTTGTTCCGCCAAGTACACGTATAACGAGTACTTCTTTAGCTCCGCTGTTGTCAGCTACGCTGGCTCTTGATTCTTGCTGTAACATTATCTTATGAAACGTTAATTCTGATTTATCTTTAACTTAATTCTACTCGGCTTTCCCGAACAAAACGAAAAGCTTATTTTGCTTTTTCGAGTATTTCTACTAAACGCCAGTTCTTACTTTTGCTTAAAGGGCGTGTTTCTGTAATGCGAACTGTATCACCGATACCAACTTCGTTGTTCTCATCGTGAAACATGAATTTCTTCGTTGTTAGCATAAACTTACCGTATTTCGGGTGCTTAACTTTACGGACAAACGACAATGTGCCAGATTTATCCATTTTGTTGCTTATAACAACCCCAACACGTTCTTTTCTAAGATTTCTTTCCATTTTGAAGGAACGATTATAATTTTCTGTATTTATTATCTTGCGTTTAATTCAGTCATCAAACGAGCTATCTCTCTGCGACTTGCTTTGATGCGGGTCGGGTTTTGGAGCGGGCTGATTGCGTGAGCAAATTTAAGTTTTTGCAAACGATCTTTTTCACCAGCCATTTGCTCTTTTAACTGCTCGGCAGTTTGTCCTGAGTAATCTATTTTTTTCATTGCGGTTACGCTTTACTTTAAAAACTATTCGATTAAGCCTGATAATCTCTTCTGACAACAAACTTCGTTTTCACTGGAAGTTTTTGTGCTGCAAGACGCAGGGATTCTTTTGCCAATTCAAGCGGCACACCGTTTGATTCAAATAAAACAGTACCAGCATGGATGTTAGCAACCCAGTATTCAGGTGCTCCTTTACCTTTACCCATACGAACCTCAAGAGGCTTCTGCGTAATTGGCTTATCAGGGAAAATACGAATCCACACTTGACCTTCACGCTTCATTGCACGAGTTACGGCAATACGAGCGGCTTCAATCTGACGTGAAGTAATACGACCCGGCTCTAAAGATTTTATTGCAAATGAACCGAAAGCAATCTGATGACCACGTGAGGCCACTGCCTTTATTCTTCCTTTCTGTGCTTTGCGAAATTTGGTTCTTCTTGGTTGTAACATAGCGTTAGCTTATTTTCGATACCGCTCGCACGGTTGTCTTAGTCAATTCTATTATTTATTATCGTTTCGACGCTGACGCTTTCTTCCGCCACGTCTGTCATCTCCTCCACGGTCATTGCGGCGAGAGTTATTATCGTTGTTCTTACTTTCATTTACGGCACTTGGAGTAAGGTCACGCTTTCCGTATACTTCACCGTTAAATACCCAAACTTTGATTCCGATAATTCCGTAAACGGTTAGTGCTTCTGTGATTGCGTAGTCAATATCAGCACGAAGTGTATGAAGTGGGATACGACCCTCTTTGTACATTTCTGTACGAGCCATTTCAGCACCACCTAATCTTCCACCTAATTTAACTTTGATACCTTCAGCTCCTAAACGAACAGCCGACTGGATTGCCTGCTTCATTGCACGTCTGTAAGAAATACGGGCACGCAATTGCTGGGCTATATTCTCTCCAATTAGTTTTGCGTCGAGTTCTGGGCGTTTGATTTCAAATATATTTATCTGAACATCTTTTCCAGTTAACTTCTTTAATTCTTCTCGAAGTTTATCAACTTCCGATCCACCTTTACCTATTACTACGCCTGGGCGTGCGGTGTGGATAGTTAGTGTGATACGTTTTAGTGTACGTTCGATAACAACTTTTGAAATCGAACCTTTTTGAATACGGGCATCAATGTACTTGCGTATTTTGTTATCTTCGACAAGTTTATCAGCAAAGTCTTTTCCGCCATACCAACTTGACTCCCAACCTCTGATGTAACCAAGTCTAAAACCAATCGGGTTTACTTTTTGTCCCATGCTTTTTTGCTATTATTAAATCGGCAATTAATATTATTACTTTACAGTTTCTGCTTCTGTTACCACATCAGCTTCTGTTGCTATCATCTTACCTACAATTACGATAGTAAGGTGGTGCGATCGTTTACGAATTCGGTGACCTCTACCTTGTGGTGCGGGGCGAAGACGCTTTAGCATTCTTCCTCCGTCAACCATTACAGTCTTAACGTAAAGCTCAACATCTTCAATTTTGGTATCTTCGTTCTTTTCCTGCCAGTTAGCTACTGCCGAAAGTAATGTTTTTTTCATTACTGGAGCAGCCGCTTGAGGCTGGTGTGTAAGAATACCTAAAGCATGGCTCACTTTCTTTCCTCTGATAAGGTCAGCAACCAGACGGGCTTTACGTGGTGAGGTTGGAAAGTTATTTAGTTTTGCTACAGCTTCCATATATAGTTATTAGTCAGTGAGTTGAAAATCATGCGAGGTTAAATTCGCAGTATCAACTGCTGTTATCTTTTACCTTTATCTTTTTTATTGATGTGTCCTCTGAAATTACGAGTCGGGGCAAATTCTCCCAATTTGTGACCAACCATATTGTCAGTTACGTAAACAGGTATAAATTTGTTTCCGTTGTGAACCGCAAATGTGTGACCGATAAAATCGGGACTAATCATTGAACGGCGTGACCACGTTTTGATAACAGATTTTTTACCCGAGTCGTTGATTTTATCAACCTTGTTCTCAAGACGGAAATCAATGTAAGGTCCTTTTTTTAGCGAACGAGCCATGTGATTTTATATTTATTTATTAGACCGAAGCCTCAGGTTTATTTTTTACCGCGTGATACAATCAGACGATTTGAATATTTATTCTTGTCACGGGTTTTCTTTCCTTTTGCGAGCAAACCTTTACGTGAACGTGGATGACCTCCTGAAGAGCGTCCCTCACCACCACCCATCGGGTGATCTACTGGGTTCATGGCTACACCACGAACTCTTGGACGACGGCCTAACCAACGATTACGGCCAGCCTTACCCAAAGTTACGTTCATGTGGTCAGGGTTTGAAACCGAACCTACAGTCGCTAAACAATTGGCTAATACCAATCTCATTTCACCAGATGGCATTTTCAATGTCACAAACCTACCGTCTTTCGCAAGTAATTGTGCGTAAGTTCCAGCACTACGAACCATCTGAGCACCTTTACCCGGAGTAAGTTCAATATTGTGAATAATTGTACCGAGTGGCATCTTTCCAATTGGAAGAGCGTTACCTACTTCAGGAGCAACTGCCTCACCAGACACAATTTGTTGACCAACTTTTAATCCTTGTGGTGCAACGATGTAACGCTTTTCATCATCAGCGTATTGAACTAAAGCAATACGAGCTGAACGGTTTGGGTCGTACTCGATTGTCAATACTTCAGCAACTACATCGTGCTTATCTCTTTTGAAGTCAATAATACGGTAGCGTCTTTTGTGTCCACCACCGATGTAGCGTGCAGTTCTGTGACCTTCGCTATTCCTACCACCTGTTTTTTTGATGGTTGTTGTCAAACTCCGCTCTGGCTTATTTGTTGTTATGTCAGAGAAGTCAGGAGCCACTCGGTGGCGTTGACTCGGGGTTGTTGGTTTAATTTTTTTTACTGGCATCTTCTTATTTTTTGCAATTCCACTAATGCAGAACTATAACTAAATAATTTTTCTTATAAATCTGCGTAGAAGTCAATTAAATCTCCCTCTTGAAGAGTTACAATTGCTTTCTTAATTGTCGAAGTACGACCTGTTGTAACTCTCGAGCCAGACATCCGAGACTTTGACTTCCCAAACTGACGCAAAGTTGCAACATTGGCTACGGTTACACCGTACATTGCCTCAATGGCTTTAGCGATTTCGATTTTGTTCGCTTTCATTGCTACTTGAAAGCTGTATTTACCGGTTACAATCTGCGATTGCGACTTTTCGGTAATTATAGGTCTGATTAATACGCTCATCTTTATTTCTTTATGTAAGCAGCAGGTGCTTATTTTTTCAACATTGATTCGATAACTTCAACAGCACCCTCACACATAATCAACATGTCAGCGTTCATCAAATCATATGTGTTGATTTGAGCAGCAGCAGTAACTGAAGTTTTGGGAAGGTTTCGGCTTGAAAGGTAAACATTCTGATCTACCGCCGGAGTAATGAGAAGCGTCTTTTGACCGTTCAACTCTATTGAGTTCAAAAATGTCAGGTAATCTTTAGTTCTCGGAACATCAAAGGTAAAGTTCTCAACAATAGCGATTTTGTTTTCCTGAGCACGGCTCGATAAAACAGAACGCTTCGCAAGTGATTTTACTTTTTTGTTCACTTTGAAACCATGATCTTTCGGACGAGGACCGAATACACGACCACCACCTACGAATATTGGAGCTCTACGTGAACCATGACGAGCACTACCAGTACCTTTCTGACGATAAAGCTTTTTTCCGGTGCGGTTAATTTCCGCTCTTTCTTTTGACTTGTGAGTTCCCTGACGCTGATTTGCCAAGTACTGTTTCACATCCAACCAAACTACGTGCTGGTTAGGCTCGATACCAAATACTTCGTCACTAAGAGTCACTTTGCGTCCGGTATCTTTTCCGTCTTTTCCTATAACAATTAATTCCATTGCTTATTTGTCGTTTTTTCGATGTCGTTGACTTCGACCTTATTTGTTTACTTCTTACTTATGAAGCGTAACGATTGTATTCTTAGGACCAGGTACAGAACCGCTGATAACAATCAAGTTCTTATCTGCCATTACTTTAAGAACCACTAAGTTCTGAATCGTAACGCTGTTGCCTCCCATTCTTCCACCCATGCGTAATCCTTTGAAAACACGTGATGGATAAGAACAAGCACCAATTGAACCCGGGTGACGACCACGGTTATGCTGACCGTGCGTTGACTGACCAACACCGCCAAAACCGTGTCGCTTTACAACTCCCTGAAATCCACGACCTTTGGTTTTACCCGTTACGTCAAGAAATTCACCTTCTGCAAATATGTCAGCTACCGAAATGGTATCACCTAACGTATACTGATCTTCAAATTCCTTAAATTCAATCAACTTACGCTTTGGCGTAGTCGAAGCATTCTTAAAGTGCCCTTGAAGAGCCTTTGATGTATTCTTTTCTTTCTTTTCGCCAAAAGCAAGCTGAATAGCCTTATAGCCATCTTTGTCTTCTGTGCGTATTTGCGTTACAACGCAAGGACCAGCTTCAAGTAACGTACACGGAATTGCTTTTCCGTTTTCGTAAATGGTGGTCATGCCAATTTTTTTTCCGATAATTCCAGACATCGTCTTTATTCGTTTTCGCTTTTAAATCCCAGTTTTCTAAATGGGGCTGCAAAATTCATCATTGAATTGCACTTTTCCAAGTAGTGACCAAAATTAATTATCACATAAACACAGCGGTTGACAACTGCCAACTTGATTATTGCATACGAACCGAGCACGCTCAAGCGTAATCAGGTAAGGAGTTTAAAATATGGGGAGACTCCTTGTTGCCTCGTTTCAATCCCGTAAACGTATTCTTAGCGAATATTTGACCATTGAACTAATTCGAGAAAAATCTCGGTGTATTTGCAGGTCGAAATCAGTATGGTTTCGCGAAGAAAGCGACTACATCTGACTATTTATAAGTAGCGGACTACCTTAAATGGGATGCAAAGATAAAGCTATTTTTCTAATTTGAAAATATTATCCCAAATAAAACTTCTTTTTCAGAAAATATTATTTCTGGTTTATTAGAATTAACTTTTACGATGCTGGATTTTGACCCATTAAACATAAAGCAGAATTGACTTTTCGATCCATCCCGCTTTATAATTGATAAAATTTACTTTTTAGTATTATGTAAGTGTTCTTCCCGAAAAGGAAGAATGGGTTTCTAAATAAAATTTACCGTGTAGCAGTAATATTATCGCAAACACAACTGAGAAGAAAATTATTATTCGGCGAAAATTATCCCGCAACTATTTTTTCAAACAAAATCACGGCCTCTTTCGCTTCTTTCACATCATGAACCCGCAGTAGGTTTGCCCCTTTCATGAGAGCAAACATGTGCAAAGCGGTGGTTCCGTTCAGGGCATCTTGCGGTGAGTTTTTCAGCGTTTTATAAATCATAGATTTTCGGGAAACACCAATTAGCAGTGGTCGGTTTAAGTTTTGGAAAAACTCTAATGAGTTCAATAATTCAAAGTTATGGTCTGTACTTTTTGCGAAGCCAAACCCTACATCTACAATGATATCCCGTACGCCTTTTTCTTCGAATAGAAGTACTCGCTGCTGCAATTCCGTAAGTACATCCGTCACTACGTTTTGATAAATTACCTGAGTTTGCATACCCTTTGGCGTGCCACGATTGTGCATTAGTATATAAGGTACTCTTAGACTAGCAACGGTTAAGGGCATTTTTTTATCTAACGTGCCGCCAGATATATCGTTTACAATATCCGCCCCCTCACTTACAGCCGCTTCCGCGACTTCGCTTCTGAATGTATCAATAGAAATAGGTATTTGTGGATAAAGCCCTTTTACCAATTTTATGACGGGAAGAACTCGTTTGATTTCCTCGGCGATAGAAATATCATCTGCTCCAGGACGGGTAGAATAACCACCAATATCTATAATATCTACACCGTCTGCTACCATTTTATTAATCGCTGTAAGCAGCGATTTTTTATTACTACCTATACGGCTTTTATCATAAAACGAGTCAGGAGTGGCGTTCAGGATTCCCATTACCATGGGCGTTGACAAATCAAAGAGGTGACCGTTTATGTTCAGCGTTTTTTTCATAGTTTTGTGCGTTTAATGCAATGCCCCAAAATTAGATTAAATGAAACAAACCGAAGCGGAATATCGACAGGTTATTAAAAAATGCCAAGATATTTTTGAGAAAAAAAACCTCGATTATGGTTCTTCCTGGAGAATACTCCGCCTACCAAGCATCACGGATCAGCTTTTCATAAAAGCCCAACGTATCAGAACTTTGCAAGAAAAAGGAGTTAGTAAAGTTAACGAAGGCATCGAACCTGAGTTTGTGGGGATTATCAATTATTGCGTCATGGCGTTGATACAATCAAAACTACCAGAAGAAACTCCGTTAGAGCTTCCTACTGAAATGCTGACCAAACTTTATTCCGAAGAAATGACCGAAGTTATTAAGCTACTTTTCAATAAAAACCACGATTACGGCGAAGCGTGGCGAGAAATGCGGGTAAGCTCTATGACGGATATAATTTTGATGAAGCTTTTACGCATAAAACAAATAGAAGATAACGAAGGGAAAACCCTGATTTCAGAAGGTGTAAAATCCGGTTATCAAGACATTATAAATTACGCCGTTTTCTGTTTGATAAAACTCGAAAACAACGATTTGACTTTGAAATAACAAACGCAACAAAATGAAATTACTCGCAAACGCAGTCCGTATTTTAGTAGGAATAGAATTCATCTTTTCTGGTTTTGTAAAAGTAGTTGACCCTTACGGAACTGGGCTAAAACTACAAGAATACTTCGAGGTATTTGCCGCAGATTTACCCGCTCTCGGTGGCTTCTTCGAGTTTTTTGCCCACAATGCCCAAACGCTTTCTCTCATTTTTTGTGCGACAGAACTAATCCTCGGATTTGCTCTTTTGGTAAGTTTTCGTATGAAAATTACAGCGTGGATAGTAATCGGCATGATGACTTTTTTCACCTTCCTGACATTCTATTCTGCTTTTTTTGATAAAGTGACAGATTGCGGATGTTTCGGAGATTTTTTAAAACTCGAACCCTGGACATCATTCTGGAAAGACGTTATCAGCCTTACTTTAATTGCAGTAATATTTGCTTACCGAAAAAAGTATCAGTCACTCAACTTTAGTGGGGTTATCGTTGCCGTCAGCACTATGGTTGCTTTCGGAATTGGCATTTACGCCCTAAACTTCCTTCCTCCGATAGATTTTCTTGCTTACGCCGAAGGCTTGAACATTGAAAAGCAAATGCAGCCAACTGGAGTAAAACCCGATATTGAATATACTTTCCTGGACAAAAACACCAACGCTGAAATCACCGCCGCCGAGTTCTTGATGGATACTAACCAATACAAATACGTTGACTCCAAGATTCTGAACCAAAGTAAACTCAACCCGAAAATCACGGATTATTCGGTAAGTGATGCCGACGGCAATGATGTGACTCAAAATACTTTTGAAGGGGCAAAATTACTATTGATATTCAAAAAAACGGACGGCGTTTCTGACGCACAAATTTCAAAAATAAAAACTCTTGAAAGTTCATTTATTAGCAGTAATGCGTCCGTTGAGCCAATGCTCCTAACTTCATTGGTCAGTTCACAGTTTGAAAACTTCAAGAAGTCGAGCAATTTGAGTTCTCCGGTTTTCAACATTGATGAAAAAGTTTTAAAGACAATGGCTCGAACCAATCCGTGTATCATCTTGTTAGAAAATGGTATCGTAAAAAAGAAGTGGGGCAAGGCAAACATACCCGCTCCGGCTGCTGTAAACGCTGCATTATCTGAGTAAATTTCAGATCAATTTTCACCTCATTACTAATAGAAATACATCAAAGAATGACCAAAAATATCTTCATGCTCGGTATGCCTTCGTCGGGCAAAAGTACGCTGGGTAGGCAATTAGCAAAAAAAATCGGTTACGAATTTATTGACCTTGATTTTAAAATTGAAGTTGCAGAAGGAAAAAAAATTGGGGAAATCTTCAATCTCGAAGGCGAAGAGTATTTCCGCAAGGCAGAATCTGAACAACTCAAAAAAATAACCCCTGAGAGTAAAGTAGTAGTTGCCACTGGCGGCGGAACGCCCCTCTTTCACGATAATTTGGATTACATAAAGTCAAACGGAATTTGCATTTTTCTTGACGTAAAACCGAACGAGCTTTCAAAGCGGATGCGGTCTTCGCGACGAAACAACCGCCCGTTGCTTGACATTAATGCTGATACGCTCGATAAAGATGTTGAAAAAATCTACAACGAAAGAATCGACATTTACAAACAGGCAAACGTCATTATTGAAGGCGACACCGATGCCGACACCATCTTGTGGATTCTGGACGCTGAATTTCCGAACGAGCGGCAAGCGTAATATTATGTAAAAGGTTTCTACAAAATTCCTTATAACCAAAGCAGCCCGATGAATATTCATCGGGCTGCTTTGGTTATATCCAGACTTCCTTTTTTTTAGAAGAACGCTCCCACCGAAATCACTAAACGATTACGATTTGTGTTCAATCTCGCCGAAGCAAAATCTTCTGGATTATTTACGGTATATGGCGTGTAAGACGAAGTAAACTGATTGAAAACTCCCGCTACATCTGCGAAAAAGCGACTGTTACGATAACCAGCCCCAACGGTAAATAGTGTTTCCGAGCGGTCAATTCCTGTGGTGTTTCTATAAGGGTCTGCGAGATAATTTACCCCAGCACGAGCGTTGATATTATTGAACCTCAACTCCCCTCCTACTTTAAGATTCACCACGTCACGGTAAGTATCTTGAATCATACGTAGTTGGTCACTACTCCAACGTTCATCATCCAAATCACGCACATTCATTCGGCTGTAACCTACGTATTCAACATCTGCTGAAAGGAAACCAAGTTTCTTCGGTAGGAAGAACGTTGTTCCGATGCTTCCACGCAGCGGAGAAGTGATGCGAAAGTTAAAGTCATTCGGAGCGGTTTCTGCTCGTGGAAAATCTGTTGTGAAAGTGTTCGGAACAAATTCGATGGCGAGACCTTCAACGTAAGTTTCTCTAGTTGCCATGCCAGTCGGCGTAGTTACATTGACCCCAAACTGTAAAGTAGGCGTTGCTTTAATGATTGCACCAACGGTCAGGTTTACACCCGCACCCTCTACTGATAAATCATCGAAATAGTCGAGCCTTTGTAATGCATCTGCGTTCGGGAAGAACTCAGAATGATCACCCAACGAACGGTAGCTCAACGTTCGAATCCCTAACGATGCACCTAAATACGTTTTATCGTTGAAGTTTGCCCCGTAACTTAAATTCCATTGGTTAACAGAACCCTCTTCGGTGTAGCGTCCGTTTTGTTCAACGGGCGAACTAAGTTCAAATGCTTCGTAGCCGCCACCCTGAATCGGCTCAATAGTAAATAATTGATAATATAATCCTGCGGGTGAGAAAGCCCTACCAAGACCCGTATCAAATTCGGCGTCTAGCTCGGCAGCGGTCGCCCCATAACCATTCGCAATTTCAGCAAACGAATCCGTTATAGAACTCCGTTGGTTCGTTCCTGAATAATTAAAGTCGTTATTAAAATCAATTAAACGATTATAGCTTATAGCAAAACTACCGCTTTTCTTATTAGAATTACCTCTTCCTTTACTATTGAAAATCAAAGCCGCCTGCCCAATTGTGGTGTTCGGAGTACTTAAAGATGACGAGTTACCCAAGTAGTCGCTCGTGGTATTATTGTTAGAAAAATTGGGTGAGATACTAAATTCACTTCGGTTGTAAAAGCCAAGTCCGGCTGGGTTAGCAAACGCATTGGTTGCATCGCCACCTAAGGCAGAGTAACTCCCGCCGATTCCTTGCATTCGGGCGGTCCCGTTTACTTTCTGTTGTGAATACTTTTCCAGCAGATCAATTTCAAGTAAAACTTCTTGATGACAATTCCATTGAGCCTAGCCA
>JANQUM010000317.1 GCA_030731175.1 Spirosomataceae bacterium | reverse complement strand
TCCGATATTTGAGTTAATAAATGTGGCTTTTGGTTGGACTTTTCCGGTAAAGTGGGAGTTGGCAAATTTTAAATTTCATGGCAAACCCCCGTAAGTTTCACCAATCAACGGTTGCTTGCTCAAGGAGATTTTAAAGAATCAACCTAAACCTTTTTTCTTATCTTCTACTAAGTACATTTTTCGTATGAAACAGAAAATTTACGCACCTATCATTAATTTCAGCCCGTTTTTTACGACTTTTGAGCATCGAAAACTTTTGCAGAAAACGCATTTTCGTTTCGTTTTTGCTGGAAATCAACGTTTTCACGATAATAAAAGCACAAAAAAAGACAAATATTACCTTATCTAATCACCTAACAACAATCAGCACCATTTAAGCAATGAGCGAACAAATAATTTTTTCAATGGCGGGAGTCAGCAAGGTCATTCCGCCAAACCGCACAATTCTCAAAAACATTTATTTATCCTTTTTTTACGGAGCAAAAATCGGCGTTCTCGGACTAAACGGCTCGGGAAAATCAACGCTCCTGAAAGTTATTGCCGGACTCGATAAAAGTATCACCGGCGAGGTAGTTTTTTCGCCTGGTTACAGCGTCGGAATGCTCGAACAAGAGCCGCAACTTGACCCCACAAAAACGGTGAAAGAAATTGTGGAAGAAGGCGTGCAGGAAGTAGTTGATTTACTCAAAGAGTTTGAAGAAATCAACCTCGCCTTTGCCGAGCCAGACGCCGATTTTGATAAATTATTGGAACGCCAAGGCGACGTACAGGAAAAATTGGATCATTTTAACGCTTGGGAACTCGACAGCCGCCTCGAACGGGCGATGGATGCTCTACGTTGCCCGCCCGCTGATGCCAACGTGGCGAACCTTTCGGGTGGTGAAAAACGCCGCGTGGCTCTTTGCCGCTTACTTTTGCAGGAACCCGACGTTTTATTGTTGGACGAACCAACCAACCACCTTGATGCCGAGTCTGTGCTTTGGCTGGAGCAACACCTCAACCAATACAAAGGAACGGTTATTGCCGTAACTCACGACCGTTATTTCTTGGATAACGTGGCGGGATGGATTTTGGAACTTGACCGCGGCGAAGGTATTCCGTGGAAGGGAAATTACTCGTCTTGGCTTGAGCAAAAAGAGCAACGATTAGCGAAGGAAGAAAAGTCGCAATCAAAACGACAGAAGACTTTACAACGCGAGTTGGAGTGGATAAGAATGTCGCCGAAAGGTCGCCAAACGAAAGCGAAAGCCCGTTTGAGTTCATATAATGATATGCTTAGCGAAGACGTGAAGCAGCAAGAAGAGAAATTGGAGCTTTATATTCCGGCGGGTCCACGCTTGGGTAACAAAGTTATTATTGCCGAAGGCGTAAAAATGGGCTTCGGCGATCGGCTATTATTTGAAGACCTGAATTTCAGCCTTCCACCCGCCGGAATTGTGGGTGTTGTTGGACCAAACGGAGCGGGAAAATCGACAATGTTCAAACTCATCACCGAGCAATTGAAACCGCTCGCAGGAAATTTCGAAGTCGGCGAAACCGTGCAACTTTCTTACGTTGACCAAGAGCACAATAACCTTGACCCAAGCAAATCCGTTTACGAAATGATTTCGGGTGGAAATGAATGGGTCAAACTCGGCGACCGACAAATAAACGCCCGTGGCTACGTGAGCCGTTTTAACTTCAACGGAGCAGATCAGGAAAAGAAAGTCGGCGTATTATCCGGCGGAGAACGCAACCGCGTCCATTTAGCCATGATGCTCAAAGAAGGTGGAAACTTGTTACTGCTTGACGAGCCAACCAACGATTTGGACGTAAATACTCTTCGGGCTTTAGAAGAAGGTTTAGAAAACTTTGCGGGTTGTGCCGTAGTCATCACCCACGACCGTTGGTTCCTTGACCGCATTGCCACGCATATTTTGGCTTTTGAAGGCGACTCAAACGTCTATTGGTTTGAAGGAAACTTCTCTGATTACGAAGAAAATCGCCGTAAACGCCTCGGGAATGACACCCCCAAACGAATCAAATACCGAAAAATGAGTTAAAACGCAGCAACAACGCAAAGGAAAATTATCACCGCTGAAATTTGACTTCAAATTACCAGCAGTTTCGGATTTTATTTCTACCTTTGCAGCCCAAAACAGTCGGGATGGAGTGAATGGTTCTTTCACCCGGCATTCACAATTAAACCTTTAGAACCGTTATGTCACAAAAAATCAGAATCAAACTGAAGTCGTTCGACCATAATTTGGTGGACAATTCAGCAGAGAAAATCGTTAAGGCGGTAAAATCAACCGGAGCAGCCGTTAGCGGCCCGATTCCACTACCAACTCGTAAAGAGAAATTCACCGTTCTTCGCTCTCCACACGTGAGCAAGAAGTCACGTGAGCAATTCCAATTGTGTACTTACAAGCGTTTGATCGACATTTTTGCAGCCAGCCCGGCTACCATTGATGCGTTGATGAAGCTTGAATTGCCAAGTGGTGTAAACGTAGAAATCAAGGTTTGACGCTTACCGCTCAAACATATATTCAATGCCCGCTGTGAATTTCACAGCGGGCATTTTGTTTTAAATGCCTCCAAGATTTATCGTCAATTTAGTTTTCCCGTAATTGTTCTTTAAATTTGTAAAACGTCAACTAAAAGTTTCTCAATTCTCCAATCTCAAATAGTCAATGAAAAAAATACTAATAACCGGCGGAGCCGGATTCGTGGGTTCAGCAATGGCACTTTCGCTCAAAAAGGATTACCCAACGTACGAGATATATTGCTTAGACAATCTCAAACGCAAAGGTTCGGAATTGAATTTACCCCGTTTGGGCAAAGCCGGAATCACGTTTGTACACGGAGATATTAGAAATCGGGAAGACTTTGATTCTTTGCCAGATGTTGACGTAGTTATCGAAGCTTCCGCCGAGCCTTCTGTTTTGGCGGGAATAAACGGCGGAACACCCGATTATTTGATGAATACCAACTTATTCGGAACGGTGAATTGCCTCAACTACGCCGCCCGTTGCAAAGCAAATTTCATCTTTTTATCAACGAGCCGTATTTACCCGATAAAGACCATCGAAACGCTGAACTTCGTTGAAGAAGATACACGCTTCGCTCTTTCAGATGACCAACCCGTACCGGGCGTTTCGTCGAAAGGAATTGCCGAAAATTTTCCGTTGGAAGGTGCGAGATCTTTATACGGAACTACCAAATTAGCTTCCGAATTAATTATTCAGGAATATCAAGAATTTTACGGATTAAAAACCGTCATTAATCGCTGCGGTGTATTGACCGGGCCGTGGCAAATGGGAAAAGTGGATCAGGGCGTAATGGTGCTCTGGGTTGCCAAACACTTCTTCGAGCAGCAGCTATCGTACATCGGCTACGGTGGAAGCGGCAAGCAAACCCGCGATATGTTACACATTGCCGACCTCTGCCGCCTGGTAGATTGGCAGATTCACAACATCGACGAAATCAACGGCGAAATAATGAACGTAGGCGGCGGAAACGAAGTAAGTACTTCATTGCAAGAACTTACGAAACACTGCCAAGAAGCAACGGGCAAAACTATTCCAATCAGTAAAGTTACCGAAAACCGCCCAGCTGATATTCGACTTTATGTAACCGATAACACGAAGGTAACGAAGCTTACGGGTTGGAAGCCGGAGATCGGCATGAAACAAATTGTGGAGGAAATCACAGCGTGGCTTTCAGAAAACAAAGAAGCATTAGAGCCGATTTTGAAGTAAAATTGAAATTAATTCAAAAAGAAAATCCCCTTCTCAGAAACTCTGAAAAGGGGATTT
>JANQUM010000316.1:3377-3798 GCA_030731175.1 Spirosomataceae bacterium | reverse complement strand
GGTATAGGCGGGGTTTTAGAACCTGCTCAAGCTTCGCCAGTAATAATAGAAGACGGTGCGTTTATTGGCTCCCGTTGTATTGTAGTCGAAGGTGCTTTTATCAGTAAAAGAGCCGTTCTTGGAGCTGGTGTTACAATTACGGGGAGTTCTAAAATTATTGATGTTACCGGTTATGAGCCAGTTATTTACAAAGGGTTTGTACCTGAAGACGCAGTTGTTATTCCTGGAACAACAACTAAATCTTTCCCTTCAGGCGATTATCAAGTGCCTTGTGCATTAATAATCGGCAAAAGAAAAGCGAGCACTGATCTCAAAACCTCGCTAAACGAAGCACTAAGAGATAACGATCTTGTAGTGTAATTAAATACCGTAATAAGTAAAAGAGGCTTTAACGACATCTAATTGTCTGTTAAAGCCTCTT
>JANQUM010000316.1:0-3367 GCA_030731175.1 Spirosomataceae bacterium | reverse complement strand
TCCGTTTTCTCTGCTTCAAAGTAATGCATAATTATTTATACAAAGAAAATTTATTCGTAACAGATGTTTACTAAAATCGGTATGATTGTTAATATAGGATGTTTATATCACGAAATACTGCATTTGCCTTTCGTCTCTATAATCGTAAATATGGTCGCAGGTTAAAATGATACTTTAATTATCACGCGTTTCAGCAGCATCGCACTTTCAAGTATGAGCACATCATAAAGAGCTAATATCTAAGGACTTTACAATTGTACTACCATATCCTTAATAGCTATTTACAATAATAAATCGTGCGAATTTGGAATTGTAAATTGGTAGCGTTATTATTGTAAACAATTCGAAACTAACAAATAACAATTGTTAAATATAAGTATTTACAAATGACAACAGAGGCTACATTGAACGATAAGATTGTAACGCTTATAGAAGCGTTAGGGTTTTCAAATACTAAGTTTGCAGATACAATCTCTGTAAGCAGGCCAACCATTTCTCACATTATATCCGGACGAAATAAACCAAGCATAGATATAATACAAAAAATCATGGCGGTGTATCCTGAGTTAGGTTACAAATGGTTTTTAGATGATGAAAGCTTCGATCCAAATTGTTTATTAGAACTTAGCAAAAACCAGCGTGAAAATGAGATGGCAGAAAATCGCCAAGCTGATAACATTATTACAAACTCAGAAAACGTATTATTAAAAAATAGCCCCGCTTACAGTAGTCAAACAGATGCCACTTTTTTACAGCACAAAACGACTACTACAAGAAGGGTCGAAAAAATAATTATGTTCTACTCTGATGGTACGATGGAAGTACTTGCGGGAGTTCCGCAAGTGTTATAATTTCCGTTTTCCACTATTCGCTTTTTTGGCTATATTGCTTTTTTAAAACTGAAAATTGTAAGATTAATGAATTTAAGAAAGTGGGGCTATTACTATCTACCCGCAACAGCGATTGTTTTAGGAGTTGCAGCTATACTGATCGATGTTATTTATGGGAATCCCTTAAAACCGACAGTATTTATCTTAATTATTGTCATGACTTTAGTGATATACTTAGGCTTTAAAACAAATCCAAAGCGGACACACCGGAACAAGTAACAGTTACTGACTATCTATACCGTCTCGGCTTTTGACTTAAATTAAATGAACGCCTTCACCACGATTAAATGGTTAAGGCGTTCATTTTGTGTTTTCTTCTCGATTAAGAATCTATTTTAACCCAGTAATTCTATTATTTCCACCTTCAAATGCATGGAAATTTTTGTTATATAATTTACATTATGTTAAGTAGAATTATTGTATACCGCCCGTCCAGCTCATCAGCATTACATATTCTTATATTATTGGTCTAACTTTCACATATGTTGCATAAAAAAAACTCCGCCAAAAAGTTGGCGGAGTTTTTAAAAATAAATGATTGTTCAAAGTAAATACTTATTTACATTGAACTAAAATCCTTTCAATCTTCTTTTTCTTTTTTACACTGCTTCGTAATTCTTTCGATTGTCTTAAGGTTTTCAGTTACAGCATCTTCGGTTCTATCTGACGCTGCACACCTTTCAAAGTATGGCTTTGCTTCATTCATCTTCTCGCATACCATTTTTTCAACCGCTGCACCTGACTTTTGGTACTCTTTCATGTCCATTCCATCAACTTCTTTTTTGATTTCAACGGCCTGGTTGAAATTCATAACTCCTAAGTTGAAGTTTACGTCGTAGTTGTCTGGCTCTACTGCAAGTACCATGTTATAATACTTCAACGCATTTTCTTTATCTCCCGTGTTATCGTAGATAATTGCAAGGTTAGTCATATTTGCAGTATTGCTTGGATTTGCTTCCACTAAAGCTTTCAAATCCTTCTTTGCATCTTCAATTTTATCCGCAACAATGTATGTATTAATCAGCTGGCCCTTCAGATCCTTATCGTTTGGCTGCTTCTCGATACCCTGTTTTAATATAGCTATTGACTTATCATAAGCCTCTTCTTTGTTGTATATCAACGACAAGCTATAGAAAACTGCGGCATCAGTACCACCGTTAGCAACGTGCTTTAAGAAATAATCCTGTGCTACGTCCATGTCTCCATTTTGCTGAGCCACTATACCAGCATACAATGTAGTCGTGGTATCTTTGGGATCCACCATGTTTGCTAATTTGAATAGTTCTAACGCATTGCCCAATTCTTGTACATTATAGTATGCAGCCCCTTGAGATAAAAGTGACGCATGTAATTTCGGACTTTTAAGAGCAGCGTCTATATCGTCTTTTGCTTTACCATCTCCCGCGGCATCAATCTTTTGGGCTTTCAAGTAAATTTCGTACGCTTTTTTAGAAGACATCGAGTCGCGGCCACAAGAAGTAGAAGCGTCCATGTAGGCATCTCCGAGTTTTAACCAAGTAGAACCTTTCAATCCCTTTTTCGGATGATCAGCATTCTTTTGAGCAGTTTCAATTGCACTTGCTGCGGTTTCGCATTGTGCATCACGCATTTTGTCTTCAACGCTCTGAGCATTGACTTCCGTTGAAAATAACATGGTTGCTACTGCAACCGAAGCTAAAATTATTTTTTTCATCTGTAAGGTTTTTAATTTAATAAAAGTTGGTTTAGTTAATTGTTGGACTGAAATTACTTGAATTCGTTTTACCTAAAGTGTTTGTTTAACATTTTATTTACAAAAAGACTCCACCAACTAATGCTAGTGAAGTCTTTTTAGTTCAAAATTTATTCCTCCGTTTCTGATGGAGTATCGGTTGAATCCGTGTTTGGACTCTCTCCTACTCCACTTTCACCAGTTATATCGGTGGCTTCGGTTAGGTCTTCCTCCTCCTCTATTTCTTCCTTGGCAATTCGAGTTACGGATGCGATGTTGTCTTTTCCGTTTAATCGAATTAATCTTACTCCCTGCGTTGCACGACCCATAACCCGTAAATCAGCAACTGCCATACGAATTGCAATTCCGTTTACAGTAATGATCATCAAATCGTCTTCGTCGGTTACTTCTTTGATGGCAACCAAGCCACCCGTTTTCTCGGTGACGTTCATGGCTTTTACGCCCTTCGCTCCTCTTGACGTGATGCGGTATTCGTTAACGTCCGAGCGTTTTCCGTAGCCGTTTTCAGTAACAACTAACAGCTGCGTATCTTCTCTGTTGATACACAACATTCCGATTGCTTTGTCGTCGGCATCCAATCGTATTCCCCGAACACCCGTTGCGGTTCGTCCCATTGGGCGAGCATCAGATTCGTGGAAACGAACGGCTTTACCTTTCTTAGCGGCGATAACAATATAATTATCTCCGTTTGTAAGTGCTACATCAAGTAACTGATCCCCGTCGTTGATATTAATGGCGTTGATAC
>JANQUM010000315.1 GCA_030731175.1 Spirosomataceae bacterium | reverse complement strand
CTTGCAATACGAAACGGCGAAAGGTTTGTATTTCAGTGAAAAATATGAGCAAGCCGTAAGTGCGTTGAAACGCTACGTAGAAACCTATCCTACGAGTTCCAATGTGCCGGAAGCAAAATATTACATCGCAGATGCGTATTTTATTCTGAAAGATTACAACAATGCGTTACCTTATTACAAGCAAGTTGTGGAGGATAATCAGACACTTTTCGTATCTCAGGCTGCTTATCGGGTTGCTGATATTCTTTTTGAAACTAAGAAATTTGAAGACGCTAAGAAATACTACTTGTTGGTTGCGGAGAATTCTTCCAATAAAAGACAAATTGCTCTTGCTTGGGAAGGTTTGATAAAATCAAACTTCGAGACAGGAAACTGTGACGAAGTAAAAAAATACGCCAATGAAGCCTTAACAAATGGCGGGAACATCGTGATTGGCCTTGAAAACCGGGCTCAGTTATTCATCGGGAAATGTTTACAGAAAAACCGGGATTGGATTGCTGCTCGTGACGCTTACGAAAAAACGATGAAACTCGCTAAAGACGAAAACGCCGCTCAGGCAAAATACCGAATTGGTGAAATGCTGTACGATCAAGGAAAGTTTGACGAATCAATAGCTGAAATGCAAAACCTTTCACAAAACTACGGAGATTTCATTTTTTGGTACGAAAGAGCATTTTTATTGATTTCTAAGAATTACATTTCGAAGAAAGATACATTCATGGCAAAAGCGACACTGAACTCGATTATTGAAAACTCAGAATCTGCGGAAACGGTGAATGAGGCAAAAAAACTACTTACAACCATCAAATAACTAACGGCTGCTACCTCAAAAACATTACCCAAATTTTATGAAAAAAGCGTTTGTTATAACAGTATTTTTAAGCCCGCTTGTGTCGCTGAATTCGTACGGTCAAGGCATTGGTAACGAAGAAATTACAATTACCAAAGAGCGGCAGGTAACACTGCCAAAAGCGAACCGTATCTACGACAAAATTCAGGTTATTGAACCCGAAAAAGCAAGTAAGAAAATTACCTACACATTCTTTGACCGTAAACCAACCGGGGTTGAAAAGTCAGAATTCAAACCTTCCGTTGTTGACCCAACTGCAACCGGAAAGGATAATTTCACGAGCGATGGTTACTATAATTACATAAAGCTTGGTGCCGGTAATTTCGGAAGGCTTTTTGGCGAATTGAATATTAATTCCTTTCAAAATGATAATTTAGTTTTTGGATTAAAAGCTCACCACAACTCAGCAAAGCGTGGGCCTATTGAAGGGGAAAACTCTGGAAATAGCCTTTCGAAAATTGATATTACGGGAAAATACCACAGTTCAACTTTTGAATTAAAAGCCTTTGCAGGTTACGAACGCAATAACTATTTCTTCTACGGTTATGACACCACCGCTTTTGCAAATACTTTCGCTAAAGACGACATTAGGCAACTTTTGAATAAATTTAACGTGGGGGTTGGTTTCGAGAACACAGACGCTGAGGCTATTGTGGATTACCAGTTGCAGACTCAAATAAATACCTTAAATGATTATTTATCAGCGGAGGAAATTGACTGGGGAACCAATTTAAATCTTAAATTCAATTTGGTTCCTAACCGTATTGTGGCAAAAATACGAGGTGACGCGTACATAACTCAACGAACGGATAACGATATTCAGCGGATTCAAAAGCGAAACTTGTTTCGGGTTCAACCATCTTTCGTATTTAATTATAACCAGTTTGCTGCGGAGGTAGGTTTTAAAGCGGTAAATCAATTTGACGCTATCAATCAAGTGAACGAAACCGCAGGTTTCCCAACAGTAGAATTGACTTATAAAACTCCAAATCTACTTTACTTCTCGGCTGGTTATGACGGTGATATCGTTAGAAATACGCTAAGTTCGTTTCTTGAAGAAAATCCGTTTTTACGAAGTCAGGTACCACTTATGAATACCAAAAAAGACAATGAATTTTACATTGCTTCGAAAGGCGATATTTATGGCGGAAGTAGCTACAGTGCAAAATTAGCCTACGGAAATTATTCAAATCTGTATTTCTTTACGCCTTATGACGCAAACCAACGTTTTGAATCCAGGAAGTACGATATAGTCTACGATGAAAATTCTAATCCTTTCTTTCACGGAAATTTGCAGGTTAATTACCAACCAAATGAAAGTGTTCGGTCAAACATTAATTTCAACTATTATTATTACGGAACAGAAAAGTTTGAAAAGGCTTTTCACAGGCCGTCTGTAGATTTAACATTTAGTAATTCATTCGTAATTCAGGAGCGTTTTGTTGCAGCGGTAGATTTATTTGCGTTAGGAGGTATCTACGCTCAAAATCCGTTTGATTTTAATGAAGTTACCAAACTTCCGACTATTGTTGATTTAAATACTAAGTTTGATTATTTATTAACGAATCAATTCACGTGCTTTGTGCAGTTGAACAATTTATTAAACCAGAATTACCAAAGATTTCTGTTTTATCCGAAACAAGGTCTCAATTTTCTTGTGGGTGTCAATGTTTCGATATAATTTCGTTGTTCCGATAAAAACATGCTGATGATAAATATAAACCATGAAATTCGCTCGCTATTATTTGAGCACGATTACGTAACGATACCAGGTCTTGGTGCATTTATTGCCCATTACGAACCCTCGGTTTTCAATCCTGAAAATAATTCTTTTTCTCCGCCTAATCGAAAAATTTCATTTAACAGCGTCTTGAAGCAAGATGATGGTTTATTAATGTCAACTGTAATAAAGAAACGCGGAGTTGTAACTCAACGAGCAAAAGAAATTATCAGCAATTACGTCCAGAACGTAAAAAATACTCTTGTTACAAGTGATTCGTACGAGTTCTCAGGAATTGGCGACCTACACTTATCGAGTGATCAAAAGATTGTTTTTTCGCCGGTTTACAGTAACTTTTACAATGAAAGCTACGGCTTTGACACGCTCTACAGTTTCAACAATAGTAACTTTACCTATTCTACGAAATATTTTGATGAAACCTCGGCGGGAAAAGGTGGTTTTGAATTTGACACGATGAATATCTCGATGTCGAAATTGAAAACAGCAAAAAAAACACTTTACACTAAAGTACTCTATGCTCTACCTTTGTTAGCTTTGGCAACTGGGTTAATTTCAGTTTTGGTATTTAATCCCTCAACTTCAGAGAACGCAAATAGTAGTTTGAATCCGATGGATTATATTGACTCGGTAAAATCGTGGTTTTCACAGCCTGAAAATGTGGATGAAGCCAAAGCTGACGAGTTTACTGAAATTTATAATGTACCACAACCAGTGGTTGAACTTGAAAAATACAAATTAGTTGTTGGGGTATTTTCTCAAGCAGATAATGCAAATAAGCTTTATAATAGGCTTGTGCTGAGTAATTTAACTCCTGAATTAACAATTAAGGATAACAAGAACATAATTCATATTAACGTTTCCAACAATGAAGAGGCAACCGCCGTTTCGGATAAATTAGAACAATTAATAGGAGAGCGAGGCGTTTTATTAAAAAAATAATTAACGTGTATGACCTCAACTAATCACCGTGCAAAGGCCTTTGGTTTCAGCGTAATTGCTTACGCTATTTTTATTTTGGCACTTTTATTCATGACGATTTCTTACACACCGGAAGAAGAATTCATGGCAATGGGAGTAGACCTCAATTACGGTGTTGATATTGTTGGTTACGGTAATAATCAAACACTTAACAAAGCCAACGCGTCGCCCGTTACTGAAGAAATGGCACCGAGTGCAAAGGATGAAAAAACCACAAAAGAGTCTAAGCC
>JANQUM010000314.1:3530-3804 GCA_030731175.1 Spirosomataceae bacterium | reverse complement strand
TGAAAGCCGCTTCTGATACCTACAGTTGGGGCTTAAACTTTTCGGAGATTGCCCGAATCTGGACAAACGGTTGCATTATTCGTTCGGAACTGATGGAATCTCTGGTGGAAGATTTTGAATCGAGCGTCGAATTATTACGCTCAGAATCAAGTAAAACATTTATAGTCAATAATTTGGCTTCATTAAAAAAAGTGGCGGCAACCGCAATTTACACTGGGGTTTCTGTTCCGTGTACGCTATCAGCCGTTGATTTCCTGAACGCTCATTTGTACAA
>JANQUM010000314.1:0-3520 GCA_030731175.1 Spirosomataceae bacterium | reverse complement strand
GAGCCCACACCTTTCAACGGGTTGGAGATTCCTCCGAAAAATTCTATCACGTTGAGTGGGAAGAGTTTTGATAAACAGATGAAAAAAGCAAGATCTCTTCCGCTTCGTGCGGAAGGATAATATAAGACTTGAAAGTGAGACCTATCTTCTTCAGTAATTGCTGAGAGGGTAGGTTTTCTTTATTTGTGATGGCTTTGATTTCGGGAAGGTTGAACTGATTAAAAGCGATATTCTTCAATTCGTTCACGGCTTCAAAGGCGTAACCTTTTCCCTGAAAATCAGGAAGTAGTGCGTAGCCAATGTCAATTCCTGCCAGTCCCTCGCGGTCGTAGAGTCCGCAAGAGCCAATTTTTACGCTATCAGCTTTTTTAATAATGGTGTAATTTCCGTAACCGAGCCGGTCAAATTGCGGAGTGATTCGAGCTTTAATGTAGCTGATGGCATCGCTTTCGGTGTAAACTTGCCGATCACCGATAAACTCTAACCAGCCAGGCGAGTTCATTAAATCTACAAGGAAAGTGGCGTCGGTTTCGTTGGTTGGGCGGATGATTAAGCGGTTGGTTTGGAACACCGGATTATTTTCGGTTTTGATAGTGAGTAGGTTACAATCCTGCCGCAATAAGTAAACCTAAATCACGGTAACGCAAATCGTATTTTTGAGCGATAACGTACTTGGTAATGCTTCCTCGGTACGCGTAAACGCCTTTCATAAACCATTGATTGGCGTATATCATTTGCGAAATGCCGCCTTGCTTTCCGGTTTTTAATAAAAAGGGTGTGAAAATATTGCTTAACGATATACTCGCCGTGTGTGCCACTCTCGACGTTATATTTGGTACGCCGTAATGAATAACGTCGTGTTTTATGAAGGCAGGGTTATCAAGCGTTGTCATTTCAGAAGTTTCTACGCAACCGCCCTGATCTATCGAAACATCAATAATGACCGAATTTGGTTTCATTTGCATCACCATTTCTTCGGTGACAATCAACGGCGAACGCCCGGTATCAGATCTCATGGCCGCAACCACCACGGCCGCGTGTTTAAGGGCGTTTGAAAGCGTAACAGAGTCAATGATTGAGGTGTAAATGTTCTGCCCAACAGCGTATTTTAGGCGTTGCATACGGTAGACGTGCGAATCAAAAACTTTAATTTCAGCACCGAGACCCAAAGCGGCACGAGCAGCGTATTCGCCCACCGTTCCGGCTCCAATAATGACTACGCAAGTGGGCGGAACGCCCGTAACGCCGCCCAATATAATTCCACGACCTTGGTTGGCATTACTCAAATATTCTGCCGCAATCAACATCACAGAACTTCCCGCAATTTCGCTCATTGCACGAATAACAGGAATATCACCCACTTTATCTTCGATGAACTCGAAGGCAATTCCGGTAACTTTTTTCTTGTTCAAGCGTTCAAAATAACTTTTCGATAAGGCGGTCGGATTTAAGGTAGAAATCAACGTTTGACCTTCCCGCAAATACTCAAATTCTTCGTCGGTTAAGGGTTCAATTTTTAGAACGATTTCTGCATCAAAAACCTCACGAGCAGAATCAACCAACTGACCTCCAGCAAGTTGATACTCAGCATCGGTAAAGTTTGCATCTGCTCCCGCACCTCGCTCAACAATTATTTCATGCCCGTTATTTACAAGTAAAGCAACGGCGTCTGGCGTTAGGCCGATGCGTTTTTCGAGTAATGAAATTTCTTTAGGCAAACCAATAACAATCCTCTTAGAAGAATTTTTGATTTTGGCGGGCGACTCCTTGGGATAAAGAGCCGATTGGGCAAGTTGCTTTACTGATTGATCAAACATGTTTTGCGGGTCGGTTCTTACTGACTGACTAAAATAACTATAGTGCAAAAAGCGAAGTGGCGATTTTCTTGACGCTACTTCGGTAAAGTTACGGTTATTTTACGTTTTTCATCTTCGATTTCCTGAATTTTGACAACTGCAATGTCATCCGGCAACAGCGGCGTAATTCGTTCTGCCCACTCTATAAAACAGTAATTTCCTGAATAAAGGTACTCTTCAATTCCTATGTCAAGTGCTTCATTCACCGATTTCAAACGGTAGCAGTCAAAATGATAAATGGTTTGATCAGTAGAAGTTACGTACTCATTCACAATTGAAAAAGTGGGACTTTGCACGGCAGCTTCGACGCCCAATTCTTTGCAAATTGCTTGAATAAACGTAGTTTTCCCCGCTCCCATTTCGCCGTCAAAACACCAAACGTGCTTATTTTTTGAGGTCTTGATTACTTTTTTAGCAATCTCAGGTAGATCTGATAATTGCTCAACGATATATTCAATCATGCTTGATTTTGCGGGACTATTTTAAAAATTATCAAAACCGCACGAACTTAGTGTATTTCACCTAAAAATTCTAAAATAATAAACAGTAGTTCTGAGTTGATTGCATACTTTTGCAAAATTTTTTTTAAACTACAGATGAAACTCAACCTTACTGCTAAGATTTTTTTGGGCATGGCCCTCGGAATAATTGTTGGTTATATTCTTAATAATTATGCTTCTGCTGAGAGCGTAAAAACATGGAGTACCTACCTCAATTTATTAAGTAAGGTATTTCTGAGGCTCATAAAGATGATTGTGGGACCTCTGATTTTTTCTATTCTTACGGTTGGTATCGCCAAACTTGGCGATATAAATTCTGTGGGGCGAATAGGAGCCAAAACGTTAGGCTATTTTTATTTTGCCACTATTTTATCATTAGTAACAGGTTTAGTAGCTGTTAATATTTTTCAGCCCGGTAAGCTCATTCAACTACCTTTGCCTCCGAGTGGTACCGATACTGGGCTTGAGGTGAAGCCTTTTTCAATAGATACTTTCATAACGCATCTCATTCCCGAGAGTATTTTTGAGGCATTGGCTACCAATGAGATTCTCCAAATTGTAGTTTTCTCTGTTTTCTTTGGAATAGCCTTAGCGGCAATTGGCAAAAAGGGAGAACCTATTGCAAACGCCCTACATGCCTTGTCTGAGATAATGTTCAGAA
Organism: Spirosomataceae bacterium; assembly: GCA_030731175.1. GTDB lineage: Bacteria > Bacteroidota > Bacteroidia > Cytophagales > Spirosomataceae > JANQUM01. The sequence continues at coordinate 503 of JANQUM010000314.1, read as the reverse complement.
TCGTAGAATACGTTATGAAGTTTGTACCGTACGCCGTTTTTGGTGCTGTTGGTGCCTTTATTGCTGCAAAGGGCTTGGGAATTTTAGCGGGCTATGTATATTTAATATTTGCTTTCTTTGCTACGCTGCTGTTCTTTGTTTTTATTGTTTTGTGGGTAATCTGCCTTGTTGCAGGCATACAGTACTGGAGACTACTCTCTTACGTAAAAGATGCAATTATTTTATCATTTGGAACTGCGAGTTCTGAGGCATCCATGCCGCTTCAAATCGAAAAACTTAAAGAATTTGGAATACCGGAGCGTATCATCAGCTTCGTATTACCTTTAGGTTACTCGTTCAATCTGGATGGCTCTATGATGTATATGACCTTCGCTACGGGTTTTATTGCTCAGGCTTATGGTATTGAGCTGAGCTTAGGTCAACAAGTAACCATGTTATTAACGCTGCTGGTAACTTCAAAAGGAATTGCAGGCGTGCCGAGGGCTTCATTGGTAGTAATTGCG
>JANQUM010000313.1:438-3805 GCA_030731175.1 Spirosomataceae bacterium | reverse complement strand
TATCGTTTAACATTTTTTGGGCAATTTCGGCTCCGCTCATGCGGTTTGAAAGCCCTATTTTTGAATACTCTTCAAATTTACTTTTCAGTCGGCGAGATACAAGCCAGCTAATGCCCATAAATACGAAGCCGATTAAATAGATTCCCATCATAAGTTTATTGTTCTAATTGTTGTGTCCAAATTTATGCTATTCTTTCTTAAAACAGAAAATAAAGTGGTAAGGTTCTTTAGTCGATTAGAGAAGTTTAGATGTTTTACGCTTTAAGGATAGCTCTTTTATTTCCTTGTGTAATTCAAATAGTTCATCGAAACTATCAACAAAATTTTCTATCTGAGTTGCTTAATATTGTTTAGTAAAACGTAAACAATGGCATAAGAAAACAAAAAACCTCACAGATTTCATTTTTTAACAAATTTGAAATCTGTGAGGTTTTGATGTGAAAAATTGGGGAGAATTACGCTTCCAAAGCTGCAACGCCTGGTAGTATTTTTCCTTCCATATATTCTAATAATGCACCGCCGCCCGTTGAGACGTAAGAAACACGGTCGCCGTAGCCGGCGTTATTTACTGCCGAGGCTGAATCTCCGCCACCAATAAGTGAGAAAGCGTTGTTCTCTTCGGTTGCCCGTACTACCGCTTCGGCGATAGCGTTTGTGCCTTTTGCGAAATTTTCAAATTCAAAAACCCCCATCGGGCCATTCCACAAAATAGTCTTTGATTTCTTCACCGTTTCCACGAAAAGCTCAATCGACTTCGGTCCAATATCAAGACCTTCCCATCCGTCAGGAATTTCTCCTTTACCAACCACTTTTCTGTTGGCATCGTTGCTGAAATCGTCAGCAATAAGGTTATCAACAGGCATAATAATATTCACGCCTTTTGCCTTCGCTTTTTCTAAAAGTTCGAGGGCAAGTTCCATCTTATCGTCTTCGCAGAGCGAGCCGCCAATATTACCTCCCTGGGCTTTGGTAAATGTATAAGTCATGCCGCCGCCAATAATCAGGTTATCAACGCGATCAAGCAGCTTTTCAACGATTAATATTTTATCAGAAATTTTTGCTCCGCCCATAATTGCAGTGAACGGTCGCTCGGCGTTGTCAATAACTTTCTGAGCGTTGTCAAGTTCGGCTTGCATTACGTAGCCGCAGACTTTATCCGTAAAAAACTTCCCGACAACCGCCGTAGAAGCGTGAGCACGGTGAGCAGTTCCGAAGGCATCCATCACCCAAACGTCACCAAGTTTGGCGAGTTTTTGGGCGAAAGCCTCGTCCCCTTTTTCTTCTTCTTTGTGAAAGCGGAGGTTCTCTAACAAAAGCACTTCGCCAGGTTTTAAATCTGCGGCGGCTTTTTCGGCTTCTTCACCGATGCAATCGCTCGCAAATTTAACCTGTAAGCCAAGAACTAACGATAGTGGCGTAACGAGGTGTTTTAAAGAATACTTTTCCGTCGGACCGTCTTTCGGACGACCGAGGTGCGACATTAGTATTAAAGAACCGCCATCGGCAAGAATTTTCTTAATCGTAGGTATAGTTGCTTTAATACGGGTATCGTCCGTGATTTCGTAACGCTCGTTAAGCGGTACGTTAAAATCAACGCGGGTAAGGGCTTTTTTGCCCGAAAAATTATAAGAGTCGAGAGTTTTCATTCAATTATGGTTATGTTGTTGTACTTCAACTAATCGGCTGATTGGTTGGCTACTAAGCAAATATATAACCAATTTGAGGGATTTCGGAAATCGTGGAACATATATATAGCTTACGCATTTTTGAATATAATTTCAATACAAAAAAAAGTGTGAATAGTGATAGGGAGCGGTTGGTAAGTTATTGGGTTGTTCCGTTTCTTAGCTCTTTTTACTCGCTTGTCAGCACTTTGCAACTTTTACGTTGATTTTTGAACATTGGTTTTTGTTCATTACCGTACCGATGTTGCCAATTCCAAAAATATTCTTACCTTTGCCCTCCATTTTGGAAAAATAATATATTTAAACAATTTAAACTGTCAAACAAGCATGTTTCAAAATCATTACGAAACAGTCTTCATTTTAACTCCCGTATTATCGGAAGTTCAGATTCAGGAGACTGTTGCAAAATTCAAACAAGTGCTTATAGACAACGGTGCCGAGTTAGTAAACGAAGAACATTGGGGTCTTCGCAAGCTGGCGTATCCCATTCAGCACAAGTCTACGGGTTATTACCAATTATTTCATTTTACGGCTACTCCAGAGTTAATTTCTACGTTGGAGATTGCTTACAAACGTGACGAACGCCTACTTCGTTTCCTTACCCTCAAGCTCGACAAGCACGCAATTGTGTACGCTGACCGTCGGATGAAGAAAGTAAAGAGCAAGAAAGAAGAGGCAACCGCCGAGTAAGCAAGTCATTTTCAACACAAAATTCTCAAAAGTTATGTCATTAGTTAACGAAAGAATTGAACGCAGAGAAACCGTTCAGAAAAAATATTGCCGCTTCAAAAAGTACGGCATCAAGTACGTAGATTATAAAGACCCGGATTTCCTATTAAAGTTCTTAAATGAGCAGGGCAAAATACTTCCGCGTAGAATTACCGGAAACAGCATGAAGTTTCAACGCAAAGTTGGTACTGCCGTGAAGCGTGCCCGCCATTTAGCCTTATTACCGTACGTAGCAGACGGCTTGAAATAAGCCCCCGCCACGAACGAAAACAAACTTTTAAAACAGAAATCATCCAATGGAAGTAATATTAAAAACAGACATTGCGGGCTTAGGTTACAAAAACGATACCATCGACGTAAAACCGGGGTATGGTCGTAACTACTTGATACCGCAAGGATTTGCCGCTTTGGCAACGCCATCAAATAAGAAAATTGTTGCCGAAAACCTTAAGCAGGCGGCTCACAAAGCAGATAAACTGGTTAAAGATGCTGAAGAATTAGCAGCAGCAATTGGTGAGTCTTCAATCACGATTTCGATGAAAACCGGCGAAAGCGGGCGTATCTTCGGGCGTGTAACGAGCCTTCAGGTTGCAGAAGCTCTGCAAGCAAAAGGATTTGACGTTGATCGTAAGAAAATCTCGATCGAAGACATCAAATTTGTGGGTGACTACAAAGCAACGCTTGATTTACATAAAGATGTGAAGCACGAAGTTACGGTAACCGTAGCAGAAGAAGCGAAAGCTGAGTAAATTCTGTGTAATTATTAAAAATCCCCGTTATGCTTTAGCATGGCGGGGATTTTTGCGTTGTACCGTTAAATAAAAAACGGCTTTGAAACGACAGCTATGCTCTTGTTTGTCTGTACCTTGTTGCGATTAAGTATAAAAATGCCATGATTAAACTTTTATTGATTTTGTCTTTTTATTCGCAGGTTCAAAAAGATACAATTTATC
>JANQUM010000313.1:0-428 GCA_030731175.1 Spirosomataceae bacterium | reverse complement strand
TGGCGGGGGTTTTTGCGTTTTACCTTTGAATAAAAAATGACTTTGTAAATATTATGTAGAGGTATTCTTTAGTAACTTTAGTTATAACTTTTAACGCTGTTATGATTAAATTATTACTCATTGTTTCTTTCTTCGCACAAGTTCAAAAAGATACAACCTACTCACCAATTTCTAATTACTCACAAATTACAACTTCGGCTGCGAGTAATCCCGTAGCTCTAAAAAGCGATTTGCAAGTGAGCTACTTACATCAATTACCAACGCCTGCCGTCAGGATTGTTTACGACTCGCTCAATAAAATCCTCTACACAAATACGTTCGAGGGCGACGTTTACAAAACGGATTTAGTGAACGGTAATCCGCAAAATTCGCAGCTATTTATTTCGAGGAATGAGCATAACATCAACCGAATGCAGGGTTTGCTCTAT
>JANQUM010000312.1:1363-3806 GCA_030731175.1 Spirosomataceae bacterium | reverse complement strand
TTGATTACTTCTTTACGTCGGGTGACGGATTGTTTCTCAAAAGCCTGACGTGAACGTAGCTCACGCACCACACCTGCACGCTCGAACTTCTTCTTGAAGCGTTTTAGTGCCCTATCAACTGATTCGTTATCTTTTACTTGTATTTGTATCATAAAAATTTACACCTCCTTCCGTTTTGGACTGCAAAGATAGTGCTTTTTTCGGAATACGTAAATATTTCTTTTTTTTAGTAGAAAGTACGGTCTTTCCCCCTCAAAAAAAATCCTTGAATAGTAAGAGTACCGAATTAATACTTAAAAAGAAAAAAATGTTAGAGCGTTAAATGTGACCAATAATTATGCCCTATGTATATAGTACTCTATAGCTAAAAAACGGCGTTAGAAACGCCCATTGCCCCTACTCTACCAAAGTAATATTATTTATTTTTCAAACGCCGTCATCTAAATCTCCGGCACAGGCGTAAGTGAAGTATAAATCAAATTTCAATTTTTTATTCACTTTTAAATTTCAGTCATGAAAATTAACAAAACAATTTTAGGAGTCGGAACTTTGGTAGTAGCAGGAATGCTCGCCATTGCTGCTGACCACATCGACGCTCCCGCAGTACAAGGTGGCACCGCCGATATTACAGATTATTACGCCTTTCAGGCGGAGAATACCAGCAACATGGTTTTCGTAGCGAACGTACAAGGTTTAATTATGCCATCCGCCACTGGAGCTGCAAAATTTGACGAAAACGTGATGGTTGAAATCAACATCGACAATAACGGTGACGCTGTTGAGGATTTAGTAATCCAAGCCGTACCACGTGATGGTAAGATGTACTTTTTCGGGCCGGTAAAGCCAACCGCTCCCGGCATAACAAGTACCGTAATGACGGGTTCTCCGTTAGGTAACGTAAACATTAGTGCTTACAACGGAACAGAGTCTATCACAACAACGAGCAACGGTTCAAAACTTTTTGCTGGCCCACGTGATGATCCATTCTTTTTTGACTTTGGTCAATACACCGAAATTATCGCCGGACGTGCAACTGGCTTCAATGCTCAAGGTACAGATACCTTCGCAGGAAGCAACGTGATGTCTATCGTTATTGAAGTTCCAAAGTCCACTTTAGGTTCGGCGACTACGTTGAATACTTGGGCTGAATCAAAGAAAAAATAAGTTAGATAAGAGAATGGAGATTGAAGACTTTTTTATAAGTCAAATTTCGAGAACCGTTTTCTTCTTAAAAATCACCGTAGTAGAGAAATAGAAAGCTAATTCGCAATCTATAATCTCACATCTACTATCTCAAATCTTATAAAACATAACAACAATGAAAATATTTAATTTCAAAATAGCCGCAATGGTTATTGCACTTGGAGCAACCGCAGTTAGCTGCGATAAAGACGACGATATGATGGTAGATCCAACTCCTGATTTTGCAGGAACGTTTACACAAGCAGATCAAATGGGCCGTCCGGCAATTAACACCGTATTTGTCACTTCTGGCAACAAAGACAGGTTCAACGTAACCACGCCTTCGCAGCAGGGAGCAGCATTTCAGTCAGCTTTTCAGGCTCGATTACTTGCTCTAAACCCTGGCTACACCACAAACGCCCTGACATTTACAGCGGCTCAGTTCACTGGAGCGTTGGCAACGGATGTACTTTCTGTAAATACTTCGGGTAAAACAACTTTCTTTGATGGCACAAACGTGCTAACCGGACGTGCCTTAAACGATGACGTAATCAATACCGAATTACTTCTGATTTTTGGTGGCCCAACGGGTGCCTCAAACCCGACGTTGACGAACGACAACGTAAACGCAAACGATAAGCCATTCCTTACTTCGTTTCCGTACTTAGCAAAGCCTTGGTAAGAGCATGACTGAGTGATTACCGACTGGGGGCATTATTGCAAAGTAGTGTCCCCTTTATTTCTAAAAAAATCTCAACACATACACTGACATGAAAACTATAAAAATTTTACTCCCAATAGTTGTTCTTTTTTTTGCAGGTTGCAAAGAAGAAGACGCCTTCAAAACCAACGCAAGCGACTACAATGTTTACCTTGATTTCCCAGAAAATAAAAATTACGATTTAGCCAAAGAAGAGCTAAGTTTCTGGACAACAAAATACGAAGCCGCTCCCAATCAACTAACGTACCTCTCCAAAATGGCGGCCGCCCACGGCTCACTTTTTGAAACAACCGGAGACGTAAACCACCTGTACAAAACCGAAGCATATTTAAAAGATGTAAACGGCCGTTTCAACTACGAAAACGCCGCTTCTATTCGGGCGTTGGCTCGTAATTATATCTCACAGCACCGTTTTCGGGAATCTCTCGAATTATTAGAAAAAGCCGAACAACTCGGCGACGGAAAAACGGCAACTGATAAAATGCTTTTCTATGTTCACATGGAACTCGGGAACTACGATGCAGCTGAGAAATAATTAAC
>JANQUM010000312.1:0-1353 GCA_030731175.1 Spirosomataceae bacterium | reverse complement strand
TCGTGACGAAAAGGCATTTGATTACCTGATTCGCGTTGCTAAATGGTACGACCATAAAGGCGATCTTGACGGAGCAATCCTGAACATGGAACGTGCCACAAAAATTGCGGAAGAAAGCAAAAACGAAGGATTGAAACTTTGGGCTTATTCCAATATCGCCGACTTCTACGGTCACGCCGGACGGCTGCAAGATTCGTACGATAACTATTTAAAAGTACTCGAAATCGACCCAAATTATAGCTACGCTTTGAAAGGAATTGCGTGGATAACCTTCTCTCACGAGCGTAATTCGCAGGAAGCATTACGAATCATCAACGTCATCAGTCAAAAGCACGACACGCCAGATTATTTATTATTGAAAGCTGAAATAGCCGAATTTAACGGAAAAGACGAACTAAAAAATGACTTTTTAGCTCAATATTTCGAGCGGATGGATAAGCAGGAATTCGGTGAAATGTATAACAGTTATAACGCTAAATTATTTGCCGATCAGCCAAGCAATATAAACAAGGCAATTGCTCTCGCCGAGCGGGAAATCAGCAACCGACCAACGCCTCAATCTTACGATTTATTGGCTTGGGCTTACCTCAAAAACGGACAAAAAACGAAAGCCCTAAAAATTGCCCAGCAACACGTAGAAGGCAAAACTTACGAGCCAGAAGCCGCTTACCACCTTGCCGAAATTTACGCCGCGAACGGAAGAACAACAAAAGCCAAGTCTTTCAAATCCGAACTGCTCGCAAGCGTTTACGAATTAGGTCCCAACACAGAAAAAGCCATTCAAAAATTGTAAAACCTCACCCCTCACCGTTAAAAAAAGTCCCTCCCTATGGGGGAGGGATTTAGGGCGGGGTTAATCACTCACAGTCATGAGAACTACACTTACACTCCTGATTGCTTTTGCAATCTCCATAAATTCTTTTGCCCAAAATCTAACCGGAATCGTTACTTCTGAGGCCAGTAAACCGCTTGAAGGAACGTACGTCTACAACGAAACTTCGGGTAGCTACGGTTTTACTTCCGAAATCGGGAAATTCATTATTTCAAAAACAAATCCAGGCGACGTTGTGCGATTTGGTGGAATTGGCTACGAAACCCAGTACGTAAATATTGACGCAAATACTACACAAAATTCTTTACGTGTGAAACTCAAAGAAAAATCGTTAGAACTGAACGAAATTGTGGTGCAGCCAAAACTGGATGCCCTAAATATTTTCACAAAAATTGACATAAAAAACAATCCCGTAAACAACGCTCAGGAAGTATTGCGGTACGTTCCCGGACTTTTCATCGGGCAACACGCCGGCGGCGGAAAAGCGGAGCAAATTTTCCTGCGGGGATTTGACATTGACC
>JANQUM010000311.1 GCA_030731175.1 Spirosomataceae bacterium | reverse complement strand
GTACAAAAAGTGAAACGAAATCACTCAAGAAAATAGCCGATCAATTTTTTCGGTCAGCCAAAGAATCAGCAAATCCTGATTTTCCTCATTCAAGTTCTTGGAGTTACGATTTCAGCACCGATACGCTAATGTTAGACCAAAAGCAGCAAATCCTGACGTTGATTCATGATTATAGTACGTACACGGGCGGGGCACACCCCAATCATTTCACTCAAATTTCTACAATTGATCTATTAACTGGCGATACACTTTCTTACAACTCGCTTTTCGGAAATAACGAAGAGTTGCTGAATGCTGTAGAAAAACGATTCGTTGAAAACGAGAAAAAAGTACTTTCTGAAAACGGTTACGAATTTAATATGTCTGATTATTGGTTTGAAGCAGGTTTCAAACTTCCACAAGCAATGGGTTTGACCCGTGAAGGCATCAGGTGCATTTATGTCCCGTACGAAGTTGCACCTTACGCCCGTGGCACAATTGATTTTACTGTTCCGTATGCTGATATTCCGAATTTCAAATTGAAAAAATAACTCAAATATTCAACAACGCATTAGCAATCAAAAAGTACGTTCCAATTCCAATCAAATCGTTTGCCGTGGTGATAAATGGCCCAGAGGCAACGGCCGGGTTTATCCCGAATTTATCTAAGACAATCGGCGTTACGGTTCCCATGAAAGAGGCAAGTAAAACCACCGCTAAAAGCGATAACCCAATTACCCAGAAAAGCGTGGGTTCGCCGATTGCATACACATAAAAACCTGTCAAAATTCCGATTACCAAACCATTTAACAAAGCCACTTTTAGAACTTTAAAAAGCCGTTCGCCAAGTGAAAGCGAAATACCCGAACGCTCGGCGAGGCTTTGCACAATTAGCGATGAAGTCTGAATACCGACGTTTCCGCCCGTTGAACCCATAATTGGAATAAACATGGCAAGAGCGGTGATTTTTATCAGCGTTTCTTCAAAACCTTTGATGACGGTTGCTGCCATTAAACTTCCCAAAACACCCACTACAAGCCACGGCAAGCGAGTTTTTGCAATTTCCCACACGGTATCGTCTTCGTCAGCTTCGCCGGAAATACCGGTTACTGCCTGCATGTCTTCTTCGGCTTGTTCAGTCACAAAATCGAGAACGTCGTCAATCGTGATTCTACCCATCAGCCGACCCAAGGTATTCACCACGGGAAGTGCTTCTAAGTCATAACGTTGCATCAAATCCGCTACTTCGTCGCCGGATCTCGTCGTTTCCACAAACACAATATCTTCGTTGTAAAGATTTTCTATTTTGGTGTTTTTTCGGGCGAGTAAAAGTTGCTTTAAAGAAACAATTCCCTTCAAGACGTTTTCATCGTCTACTACGTAAACGGCGTATACTTTATCAACTTCGTCGAGTTGATTTCTAATCTCCTCAATGCACTCGCTCACGGTTTGTGAAAGCCACACTTTTACCAATTCTTTCTGCATCAAACCGCCAGCCACGTCTTCGGGGTAGTGCATCAAGTCAATGATAAACCGAGCCTGCTCGCGGTCAGGAAGCAACGCAATTACCTGCTCCCGAACTTCAATTTTTTGGTCGTTCAGCAAATCAACGGCATCATCTGAATCAAAAAGGTTGACGTACCGAGCAATCTTTTCAACCGTAAAATGCTCCCTGACAAACTTACTACGGTCGTCAGAGTCAATACTCGAAAGCACTTCCGCAGCCTCGTCGATTTCTGGAATAAGTTGAAACAACACGTAGGCATCTTCTCCGTCAAGTTCGTAAAGAATACTGGCAATGTCTGGCGGGTAAAGATCACCAAGAATTGCAACGAGGCTGTCATTATCCCGAGCCTCAATTTTGCGTTCTATGTCTTCAATAAATTCTTTGGTTAATTCAAACGTCATCGGTGCGGCTTTAAAAAGAGGTTCTTGCTTTTACAAAAGTACAAATTAGGTTAGCACTTCCAACGAAACCCGCCCGTCTTCATATTTATTTAATTGCAAGGTTCGAGGTTCGAGCAAAGCGTTTACATCCTGCCAAAGTGATTCCGTTCCGCTGATACATTTTTCAAAATACGGAGTCAAATCATAGCCGATTATTTCTTCGCAGCAAGTTTTATAATCTTGAAAAGTGTACCCAACGAAAGGTTTTCCGAAGCGAAGCCACATCAATTTTATGACATCGTCCAGCGATTTCCCCTCTTTTTCTAACAAAAATTGCAGGATTTGAGCGGCAATTGCCCCTTTGTGATAAACCGAAACTTTGCGGTCAGGCACGGCTTGGGCGTAACCATCAAGCCAAAGATCAAAAGAAGAATCAAGTAGCGATTGAGCGGCGTTATCCGCTATTTCAAAATGGCGTCGGTAGCACGTTTCGAGTTCACGTTTGTATTGATTTTCGTCAAAAACGCCAGATCGGTAAAGCATCCAATCGCCGTAGAATGTGGTTATTCCTTCCGCAACAAAACAGGTTTTGAAATAATTTTCTTTGGTAAAATCGTAGGGCATTAGCTCTGCGGGGCGGATTTTACAGATATTCCACGCGTGAAAAAGTTCGTGCGAAGCCAAACCGAGCAAATCAATGTACATTTCTTCAAACGGCTGGGTATCTGGTCCGAGCACCATCATGGTGGAATTTCTGTGTTCTACACCGTGATAAAACGCCGATGGCAATACCCAAAGCAAGAAATGAAAGTCTGGTTCGGGAAATTCACCAAAAACTTCGATTTGCGTCTCGGTAAATTTTCTAAAATCTTCCAAAACGGCGTCCCACGGAATTTCGCAATGCCCCGCCACCCAAATATGAAACGGAACGTCGTTTACTTCATAAACTTCGTGCTGCATTTTGGCACTGAGCATAAACGGTAAATCTGCAAGATGGTAGAAATCGTCGGTTTTGAAATGGTGAAAGCCGTCAATGAATTTAGCTTTCATTCCCCCTGCCATTTCCTGCTTTTCGTTTCCTGAAACGTAAACTTCGCAAGTTTCCGTAATTCTGCCTTCCACGTAAACACAACAAGTAACCGGATTTACGTAAAGTAAATTCTTGTCAACGAAGTTTCCCCCTGCATCAGCTTGATTTGCGAAATATTCGTAACGGATTTCGATAGTTTTGCTTCCAGCAGTTTGAATTTGCCAACGGTCTTTGGTAATTTTCTGTACGGCTAAGTTTTTGCCGTTTTCACCAAACGCAGCGAATGATTTTATGTTTTTGGCAAAATTTTGCAATTCGTACCTACCAGGTCTCCAAGCGGGTAATTGCACCTCAATTTGCGGCAAATCGCAGTTTTCAAGGGTTGCTTGAATAGATAAATACTTGCTTGCAGCGGGATTTGTAAAAATTTTGTATTTCATTTGTAATCAATATTTTGATGTCTGCGATAGACTTCCTATCTTTGCAGCCCGAAAAATTTGTAAACGAATTCGAGAAATTAACACGCAAATATAATGAAACGTACATTCCAACCATCAAACAGAAAGCGTCTTAACAAGCACGGTTTTCGTGAGCGTATGTCCACTCCAGGTGGCCGTAACGTAATCAGAGCACGTCGTGCCAAAGGCAGAGTTAGATTAACAGTATCTGACGAAAAAACGCACAAATAAGCATTACTAAATAGCATTATTTTGTTTGAAACCACCCTGCAATGGGTGGTTTTTTTGTTGGGTTAAAAGCAGTAGATTTGTAAATAAAACTCCAATATTATGGATACGTTAACTATTGAATTAAAAAATCCGATTGCCCGAAAATTAATCGATAACCTTGTTGAAATGAATATCGTTTCGATTAAGCAAGAAAAAAGTTGGCTTGAACGCTGGGAAAAACTC
>JANQUM010000310.1 GCA_030731175.1 Spirosomataceae bacterium | reverse complement strand
GTATCACTCATGGCGTTTATCTGCGTGTTGTAGAAAAGTTGCCAGCAATCTCCATCGCAGCGGTAATCGTTAAAAAAGACTTCGGTTTGGAACGGCGTAGATTCGTCTCGGCAAGCCCCAACGCCCGTTCGGCGGTCAATGAAATACCTCCCATTAGTGCACGACTCGCAGACAATTTGGCGTTCGAAGAGCTTCCAAGACCAAATATAATTATTCCCTCTGCCGGGTTTATCTTGCGTATCAACATAAATGGCGTGAGCTGGTGCGTAGCCAACACTTTGACGGATCCCTTCAACCTCTAATTGCTTATAAACCCTATCAATTGGAGAAGTTGCGGAGAAGCTTTCATTTTCAGAAACGAAAGAACGTCCGTCTGAAAGTTTGAACTCGAGGCGGTATTGCGTTTTTTCGGTAATGATTAGTTCTGGAGGCTTAGCGTAATTCCCGTCGCCAACTTCCGTGAAACGATACCGCTCGGCATCGTTTACAATTACCTCAACAAAAGCCCCCAGGAGTGGCGTATAAAAATTACGGCTTCCGGTCGGAATTGACTCCCGAAGGGTGATGACTTGCGAATTTTTAGGGTTATCGCTCAATACGCCGTCCACAATTATGAGACGCTTGGTTTGGTCGTAATCCAAATCGTAGGGTTCTACGCAAGCGGAAATCACGACTGTTAGCACAAATGAGGTTAGTAGTAAGCGAAATAATGCTTTTAAATGCATGTTGATTTTCGTGGAAAGTAAAAACTAAATACAACGAGATAAAACTACGGTGTATTTAAGCAAGAAGTTTAGTAGAATAGACGAATAGTTGAAATAAAGCGATGGGAGTGATGGATTTTGAATTACCCTTTCTGCTTTACTTTAAACTCAGACGTTTTGTGGAATGTAATGTCAGGGTTATTATCCTGATTCATGCGTAGAATCCAGTCGGTTTCAGCGAAGAAAACGGGGTTTTCATCTTTATCGTACCCGATTGCGTTGTTTTTCAAGCGAATAAAATCGGCGAGTTTTTCGGGATCTTTGCTCGTGATCCAAACTGCCTTCGTGAAAGATTTTGCTTCGTAAGCACAACTCGCCCCGTATTCGTTTAATAAGCGGTGTTGAATCACCTCAAACTGGAGTTCGCCGACTGTTCCGATAACTTTGCGGTTGCCGGGCTGCATCAAGAATAACTGAGCAACGCCTTCTTCTGAAAGTTGCTGAATGCCCTTTTCGAGTTGCTTCGATTTCATCGGATCTTTGTTGATAACCTCGCGAAAAAGCTCGGGTGAGAAACTCGGAATACCGGTAAATTGCAGGTCTTCGCCCTCGGTTAGTGTGTCGCCAATTTTGAAATTCCCAGTATCATAAAGCCCAACCACATCACCGGGATAGCCTTCGTCAACTACTTCTTTGGCGTCCGCCATAAACATATACGGGTTTGAAAACCGCAGTTTTTTATCCAAACGGGTATTGTTATAAAATTTTCCCCGCTCAAATGTTCCCGAACAAATACGCAGGAACGCAATGCGGTCGCGGTGACGCGGGTCAATATTGGCGTGAATTTTAAACACAAAGCCGCTGAATTTATCTTCGGTTGGTTCTACTACTCGTTTATTAGTTTCGCGGGAAATGGGCTGCGGCGAAACGTTCACGAAGCCGTTCAGTAATTCCATAACTCCGAAATTACTTACCGCACTTCCGAAGAAAACGGGAGCAAGTTGACCTGCCAGATAGGCTTCACGGTCAAACTCATCGTAAACGCCATTTATTAATTCTACGTCGTTTCGTAATTGTTTTGCGTCTCTTTCTCCTACCTTTTCGTCCAAAACGGGTGAGTCGATATCGATTTCAAAAATATCGGATTCGAGTTTCGTTTTATTTACCGCGAAGAAATTCATTTTACTTTCCAGTAAATGATAAACGCCCTTGAAGTTACGTCCGCCGTTTACTGGCCACGTTATTGGCCGAACTCTAATATCAAGTTTTTCTTCCAGTTCATCCAGAAGCGTGAACGGATCTTTGCCTTCGCGGTCCATTTTATTCACGAAAATCATCACGGGTGTATCTCGCATCCGGCAAACTTCCATGAGTTTTTCGGTTTGCTCTTCCACGCCTTTTACGCAGTCAATTACCAAAACCACGGAGTCAACCGCAGTTAAAGTCCGGTACGTATCTTCGGCAAAATCTTTGTGACCAGGAGTATCTAAGATGTTGATTTTTAGATTTTTATAATCAAACGTCATCACCGAGGTAGCCACAGAGATACCACGCTGCTTCTCAATTTCCATGAAATCGGACGTTGCCGTTTTCTTGATTTTATTTGATTTTACGGCTCCGGCGGTTTGGATTGCCCCTCCAAACAAAAGCAATTTTTCGGTCAGGGTAGTTTTTCCCGCATCTGGGTGGGCAATAATGGCAAACGTGCGGCGGCGAGCTAATTCTTTCTTAAACGACATTTATATTCAGTTAACTTTCGAGCCGCAAAGGTACGATAATTGGGGACGAAATACGATATTCATTTGGGAGGGTTTTATAGCGTGATTACTCTCTTTTCTGATATCAACTGCTGGATTTTAATATTTTTAATAGATTGGCAAGGCTGTTATCGCTCTTATTTATTGTGAGAATTGTGTTTATGATTTTTATTCAACCGTACTTCTCGCTCATAAATTCGTAGGACTTCCTCATAATTTCTTTCAAAACCTCGGCATTTACATCTTCCAGTTTTTTGATATACAAACACGAAACAGTGGTTTTGTGCTTGCCCAATTTTGCTAATAAACCGGTGTAATGGTTAAAGCCCGGAACGATATAGATAGTAAGATTAGCTTTGCGTGGCGAAAGTCCGATTTTGAAATGATCACCTTCTCGACCACTGTCATATTTGTAGTGATACTTCCCAAAGCCTATAATTGTCTTTCCCCACATTTTGGCTGAGATTCCCGTAATTTCGCATATCCACTGATATACTTGCTGCGTATCTGCTTGACGTTTTGAATCATCAATAGACGAAAGGAAACCGTCAACTGGCGTGTTTGTTGGTATTGTTTTGTTTTCAAGTTTGCTCATAAATTTTGCGGTTTTCAGTCGAATTTACGGATAAATTTTTGATTGAAACTATTTTGATGGCCTGGATGAAGTTATGAATTCATTTTTGCAACAAATACCGTATTCAGTCAAACTATTAAAGCTTTCCTTCATCTTTGCTAAATTTTTAGAGATAACAACATAATGGAAATTATTTTTCAGTACGAAGCCCTCATCCAGCAAATGGTAGAACAAGGTTACGGAATTTTAGACGGCTTTCTGACAAAACAGGAAACGGCGAACTTAAATGATTCACTAACAATCCGTTATGAAGGCGATGCCTTTCGTCGGGCGGGGATTAGTAAAGAGCAGGAAGTGGTGAAGGCGATTCGCGGAGACGAAATTTTTTGGCTGGAAAAAATAACTGCTACCGAAGCCGAGAAACGATATTTAGCTCAGGTGGAAGCCTTTATGTTGTACCTCAATCGTACGTGTTATTTAGGACTGCAAAGCTACGAAATGCACTACGCCGTTTACCCAATTGGTACTTTTTACAAACGCCACCTTGATCGTTTTCAAACCGATTCGGGAAGGAAACTTTCCATTATTTGCTACCTTAATGATATTTGGACGGAAGCCGACGGCGGACAACTCAGACTTCATTTAAAAGACGAAACAAAAGATATTTTACCGCTTGCGGGAAGGGTAGTGATTTTTGAAAGCGACAAAATAGAACACGAAGTGCTAACCGCTCACAAAGAACGCCGCAGCGTGACGGGTTGGCTGAAAACAACGCCGCC
>JANQUM010000309.1:18633-19523 GCA_030731175.1 Spirosomataceae bacterium | reverse complement strand
CGAAGGTGAAGAATACGTTTCACTTGCCCAATTAAACCCTGTCCCTAAAATTGATTCTATTGCATACGAGGCGTTTACTGCTCCCATCAACCTCAATGATACTTTGCCTTCGTCAGGATTCATCGCTCAGTTTTACGCCACCGACTTCTTGGGTAGGGGAAATGCTTACTGGATTCGATACCGTAAAAATGGCAAGTTGAATAATGACCCAAGCGAATTGATTTTATCTTACGATGGCGGGTTTACACCTGGTGCTGATACTGATGGCTTGCAATTTATTCTTCCAATCAGACAGTCAATCAATGAATTTGGTGAAGGATTGTATCAGGATAAAGATTCTCTCGAGGTAGAGATTTATTCGCTTTCGCTGGAAGCTTACTTCTTCTTGTTTCAAGTAGTTCAGGAATCTTCCAACGGCGGGATTTTCGCTGTGCCTTCGGCGAATATTCCCACAAATATTGTGAATAGAAATGCGACATCGCCCAAAACGGCAATTGGTTGGTTCGGCGTTTCTTCCGTTAGTCAATTATCAACTACAATTGATAAAGCGAAGGCGAGGCCGGAGGAGTGAGGGAAACTTAACCGCACTTTGGGCAAACGCCTTGCACGAGCATATTTACCTCTTCAAAGGCGTAGCCATCGGGTAGCGTAAACGTAGGAATATGAACGCTCTCAATACACGTAGTATCGTTGCATACCGAGCACTTAAAATGCACGTGGTTATGATTGTGGGCTTCGTCCGTACAGGTGGAGCGGCAGATAGCGTATTTACTTCCACCGTCGCCATCTAAAATTTTATGAATCAGCCCTTTATCCATAAACGTTTTGAGCGTTCGGTAAATGGTCACTCGGTCAAATTGTTCGCCAAAGTGCGTTTCTAAATCGCTGGG